>RFHZ01000601.1 GCA_003696125.1 Nitrospinota bacterium | reverse complement strand
TCTCCTTGCTGATCGATCCCACCTTGCAGCAGACGGCGTAGACTTCAAAGCCGTTGGCCACAAAGATGTTCCGCGCCAGCCTCGCTTCCTGCATGAGGCCGATGCAGTGGGCAATCCCGATCTTCTGGACCCCGAGGCGTCGGGCAAAGTCCATGATGTCTTCGATGCGGGTGGCACGGCCGTACCCGGCTGCCTCTGTGCGGGCCGAGGCGAGTGCCAACCGCTGCAGGTCTTCCCGTTCCAGGTAGGCTCTCTCCACCTCGGCCAGGAGTTCGGCTTCTGCCGGCATAGGGCAAAAGGCGGGTGGTTTCTTGGTCTCCGGTTCGGCACTGCAGGCTTTTACTCCACAGAGCGCGCAGATGGGGCCATCGTAGTCGATCATGATCGTCTATCCTCCTGAAAAAAAGATGACGGTAATAATAGATGCAGAACATCTGCTATACTATCAGGGTGATTCTGCACTTGTCAACGAACCGCTTGCCGAGAGAAGGAGAGCGTATGTTTCCCCTCTGGCCGGAGAAGTATCCCCACATCTGGCTCCTTTTCCCTGTCCTGATCCTCCTGGGGGGGATGGGAGTGAGCAGGGTTGAAGCCAATGGAGGGACGCCCAGACTGGAGGCGGTGGCGGCCGGCCCTTATCTCCTCTCTGCCTGGACCCAGCCCGATCCCCCTCGGGTGGGGAGACTCCATGTGAGTGTCGCCGTGATGGACCCCTCCACAAAAGGGGTGATACTCGATGCCGATGTTCGTCTCATGGTTCACCCGGTAGGAGAGGAAGGGAGGCTTACCTCCATACAGGCTACCCATGGAGCCGGGACCAATGCCCTGCTCTATCATGCCAATGTAGAGCTTTCCCGGGAAGGACCCTGGCTGATCACGGTGCAGGTCGAGGGGGAGGACGGCCAGGGGGTTGCCTCGTTCTCCTTAGCCGTGGAACCACCGGCAGCGCTCGGCTGGAAAAAGCTGGGAGGGGGAGGGGCAGGAATCCTCCTGCTCCTGCTCTGGATGACCTGGTACAGGCGTCGCCACCGTTCCTGACACGGCGTGGGAGAGGAGAGGTAGAGAGGGGAGGGGAACAGGGGGAGGAAGAAAAAAGCGCGGGTACCGCTACCCGGTACCCGCGTGAAGTAGTTTAGGCCCGCTCGTACACGTTCTTCAGCTCTTTCTCGGCCCAGGCGATGATGCTCTTGGTCGATTCACCCTTCACCGCCTTGGCGAAGATGTCGATGATGATGTACTTGGCCTGGACCTCAGAGGCCTTCCGGTCGTACGGTCCGGCATAGCCGAAGTTGCGGGCGTACTTCGCGTTGTACCGGTACGGTTCTACGGCCGGGTCTTCATCCCACATCGGGTCATTTTCCCAGTCCGGGGTCCGGCCGAGCCCATACCCCTTCTGCACATGGATATAATCGGCGTAGTTCTTCTCCTCCATGAGGAAGCGGATCAGCTCCATGGCCGGCTCTTTGTTCTTGGAGTACTTGGTCACGCAGTTGGTGAAGGGGAGGATGGTGTGGAACCGTCCGGCCGGTCCTTTGGGGAGCAGGAAGTGCCCGATTTTATCCGCCATTCCCGGAGGAGCCTTCTCCGGATTGTAGCGGGCCACAAAGTAGATGCTGGCTCCATTGAGGGTGGCCGCAATGGTTTCGGCAAAGAAGGCCCGGTTGTTACTGGAGTCGTCCCAGGAAGTCCCGCTCTCATCGCAGGCGGCAAACCAGAACTCCCGCAAGAAGTCGATGGCGTTGGCCGTCTCCTTGCTGTTGATGGCCACCTTCTGGTTCTCATCCACCTCCTTGCCCCCAAAGCTCCAGAGGAGCGGATAGCAGAAGGTAGGAGCATCACCGAAGGTGTGGCCCAGGGTCTGGCCCACCGGCATGCCGAACTGCTTGAGCTTCTTTCCCGCCTCCAGGTACTCATCCCAGGTCTCGGGGAGTTTCTTGACCCCGACCTTCTCGAAGATATCCTTGCGGTAAGCCACGGCATTCCCGATACCGTAGTAGGGGACACCGCGGTATACTCCCTTGACGATGGCCGCCTCGCGCTGATAGGAATAGACCTTATCCCCACCCAGCTCTTCGGCCAGCTTGGTGTGGTCTTCCAGGGCAGCAGCGTACAGGTGCGGCTGGTTCCACTGGAGCTGGAAGATATCGGGTCCGGTTCCCCCCTCGACCGCTGCCGTGGCCCGTGCCGGGATATCGTTGGCATTGATGGTCTCGAAGTTGACCTTGACCCCGGTCATCTTCTCGAACTCGTCGAGCTGCTTGCGGGTCAATTTATCCGCCTCTTTGATGAAGTGGCTCCAGGCCAGGAGATGCAGGGAGCGGGCCTGGGCAAAGGCCGGGGGCTTCCCACCGAACAGGCTCAATTCGGCACTGGCAGCCAGCGCCATCATCCCTTTGATAAAGCTCCGTCTGCTCATGCGATATGGTGTCTTCATCATGCTTCTTCCTCCTCTCTTGCTGGTAACGATAATACCCCTCTACGATACAAGGAATCGAGAAGCGTAGACTACCCTTTGACGGCACCGGTGATGCCGGAAACATAGTGCTCGACAAAGAAAGAATAGACAAAAGCGACCGGTATCGATCCGAACAGGGCACCGGCCATTAACGATCCCCAGAAGAAGACATCCCCTTTGATCAGCTCGCTTACCACCCCCACCGGGATGGTCTTGTTCTCCGGAGAAGAGATGAAGACCAGGGCATACAGGAACTCGTTCCAGGAGAGGGTAAAGGAGAAGATCCCTGCCGAGAGAATCCCCGGTGTCCCCAGCGGGAGGATTATCCTGGTCATGGCCTGCAGGCGAGTCGCCCCATCGATGCGGGCACACTCTTCCAACTCCTTGGGGATGGTCTTGAAGTATCCCATCAACAGCCAGGCGGAGAAGGGGACCAGGAAGGTGGGGTAGGTTAAGATCAGTGCCCAGGGAGAATCGAGGAGCTTCAGGTCGGCAATCACCGAGGAGAGAGGGATGAAGAGGAGCGTTGGCGGTACCAGATAGGTGACGAATATGGAGATCCCAAAGGTCGTTGAGCCGGGAAAGCGGAGTCGGGAGAGGGAGTACCCGGCCAGCACCCCGGCAAAGAGGGAGATGATGGTGGAAGCGGTAGCGATCAGCAGTGTATTCCAGGCCCAGCGTCCAAAGAGGGTCTCCTGGAACAGGTACTTCCAGTGCTTCAACGTCGGATGCAGGACCAGGAAGGGGTTTCGCCGCAGGTTGTACAGCTCGTAGTCCGGTTTGATCGACGTGATCAGCATCCAGTAAAAGGGAAAGATCATCGCCACCAGGAACAGGGTCAGCGGGATATAAAAGACAATCAGTCGTTTGAGAAAGGTTTCACCAACTCTTGCTTGCATAGGCCTGCTTCTTTCTAGACTCGAAACTCGCTAAAGATTTCCTCTATGATCCTTACTGTTGCGTGCTTTCCCTGCGCAGATAGAGCAGTTGCCACAGGATCACCAGGGCCAGGAAGGGGAACATGAACAGGGCAACCGCCGCTCCTTCACCCAGATTTCCGGACCCCATGGCGAGTTGGTAAGCCAGGGTGGCAAAGAGATGGGTGCTGTTGCTCGGTCCGCCACGTGTAAGCACATAGACGACCTGGAAATCGGCGAAGGTGACCACCAGGGAGAAGACGATGACGACCACGGCAATCGGTTTGATCACCGGCACGGTGATATTCCAGAACTTTTGCCAGTCATTGGCGCCATCGATATCACCGGCATAGTACAGATCCGGAGGAACCGTCTGCAACCCGGCCAGAAAGCTGATGGCAAAGAAAGGGATCCCCCGCCAGGTATTGACGGTGATGATACAGATCATGGCCAGCACCGGGTCCCCTAACCAGAGTGGACCCTTGAAGTACCCCCAGTTCTCTTTGAGTACCAGGCCACCGGGGAGTAAGCCGATCTTGTTCATGATGAAGCCGAGGCCGAGCATGACCAGGCCGAGGATCAGGGATGGGAACTTTCCCCTCCCCTCCCCGATGATGGTGAGGTAGAAGTAGCGGATGACGAGGATGGCTCCCATGAATATCACCAGCCGTCCTAGGTAGAAGAAGATGCTGTACGTGGTCAGCTTCATCTGCCAGAGCCAGCGGAGAACCCAGTTGAAGACGCTGAAGGTGGCATCGAACATCCAGAGCCAGGCCAGACCGCTCAACACGGTGGGCACGATGAAGGGGAGAAGCACGGTGGCACGGATGAATCAGACAAGGCGGATCCTGCGAATCAACAAAATTGCATGCAACATGCCGA
>RFHZ01000600.1 GCA_003696125.1 Nitrospinota bacterium | reverse complement strand
CCATCCTGTAGGGATGCTACCAGGCTCTTCCGCCAGTGACGATCGTCGGGGTGGGGAAAATCGGTACGGTAGTGACCGCTCCGGCTCTCTTCCCGTCGGAGGCATGCTTCCAGGATGGCACGAGCGCAGAGGAGGGCATTATCCAGTTCCAGGGCAGAAAAGAGAGCTTCCCTATCGATGCGGGCCGATTTCTCGAGAGTTTCCCTGATCTCCTCGATCTCAGCCAGGGCCTGGTCAAGGCCGGTGGCGTGACGCACAACCAGGGCGTGTTGTCCCATGACCTGGCGGAGTCGGGACATCAAGGGAGAGGGGTGCTGGGTACCCTGGGAGGGGGAGAATCGCGCCAGGCGCTCTTCCAGGACCTGTCGTGAGGCAGGATCAGGAGGCAGCGATCCCCTTTCCCGGGCCCGCAGAGCAGCCTGCACTCCGGCTCGATGACCGAAGACCTGGCATTCCCCCAGCGAATTTCCCCCTGGTCGATCCGGACCCCGGATCCCTCCGGCCACTTCACCGGCCGCGTACAGGCCGGGGAGAGTGGTTTCGGCATGCTCGCTGGCCATGCGCACACCCCCGTTGATGCACTGGAAGGCGATGGCCACTTCTACCGGCTCTCTGGCCAGATCCACCCCCGCAGCTTTCAGCCGGGTGTAGGTATGACGGCACCTGCCGGCCCGGAACTGGTCGGCGGCAGAGGTGAAGTCGCAGAGAACAGTGCCCCGACCGGTACCGCGTCCCGCCTGTATTTCAGAAAAGATGGCGATATCGAGATAGCGAGAGACGTTGCTGATGGTAAAGGGATAGACCTTGTGCCCGAAGACCTCCTCCTCGCTTATTCCCTCCGGCAGGTAACGGGCCAGGAACTCCTGTCCGGCACCGTTTAGAAAGCGAGGTTTCAGGCGGTACAGGGGGGCAGAGAGGCCGGTACGGAGGGGGAAGAGGATGGAGGGGCCCATCTGGTGGAACTCGACATTGACGATTTCGGCTCCGGCCCGTATGGCAGCCGCCAGTCCATCACCGGTCATCTCATCGGTACTCACCTGGTAGGGGTAGAGGGCACTGACCCCACCGGTGGCCAGCACCACTGCTCCGGCCTCATAGCGGATCAGGTTCCCCTGCCGGTCACAGCCCAGGGCACCGCTGAGGTGGCCGGCGGTAGAGAGGAGATCGACCAGCATGACCCCCTGGTCCACCGGAATCTCCCTGCGCTGGAGTTCTCGAGCCAGCGCTTCGGCAATGGCTCGTCCGGTGCTCCCATCAGGTACCGCCATGGTGCGTCGATAGGTGGCAAAATCGGAGTGACGCTGCCGGAAGCGGCCATCGGTTTTTTGGGCAAAGGGAACCCCGAGTTTTACCAGATCCCAGAACCTCTCCGGGACTTCGTAAGCAT
>RFHZ01000599.1 GCA_003696125.1 Nitrospinota bacterium | reverse complement strand
GTTTTCTGCTGGGACTCATCGTGGCGGCGTATCACCAGCTCACCGCTCCTCCCGGGAAACATGTAGGGGAAGATCCGCTGGCGGTGACCCTGGCTGAGAACAACTCGCAGGCCTATATCTCCTGGAAGCTGGCCGGGGTGAAGGATCGGATCCTGGTGCATATCGACAGTCACATCGACCTGGAGTGGCTGCCTGACCAGGCTCTCCAGGCTATTCGCAACGCCACCTCCCTCTCTGCTCTGCGCAGCGTAGAGCGCGACCCGTACGACATCCGCCACTGGCAGGACAAACCCTTAACCATCAAGAACTTCATCTACCCGGCGATCCGGGAGGGAATGGTCCGTGAAGTCTACTGGGTAACCCCGGAAGAGGATCTCTCCCACCTGGTGACCGTGTACAAGAAGCTGGTCAGGGATTCGGTGGGTCGCATTCCCCTCGACGACCTCCAGACCTACCGGTGGCAGGAAGGGCGTATCCGGGTCACCCTTTTCGGGGTCCCTTTTATCATCACCCGCCTGGAAGACCTTCCCCTGTTTTCCGAACCGGTGCTCCTCGATATTGATACCGACTACTTCGATCCCCCTTACCTCGGCCATCGCCTGACCATCCCCCGTCTCTGGCCCGAGGATCTGGTGAACATCTTGCGGGAGAAGAGGCTGCAGGCCGATCTGGTGGATATCTGTTACTCGACCCGTGAAGGGTACCTCTCACTCGAGTACAAGTACCTGGCCGACTATGTGGCGACACTGCTGCAAGAGCCGCAGGAGGACTCTCCTCGTCTCCAGGCCTTTCGCTATCACCGGGAGGGGGATATTCTGTGGCACCAGGGGGAGTACGACAAGGCGATCGCCGCCTACCAGAAAGCTTTAGACCTCACCCCCCAGGCTGCCAGCCTGTACTACGGGCTCAGTCTCATCTATGCTGCTCAGGGGGCAGAGGACAAGCAGGACCAGATGTATCAAAAAGCGGTGGCGCTCGATCCGGAGTACCGGCATGCCCAGCTCTACCTGGGGGACTCCTATTACAACAAAAAGCTCTTTGCCGAGGCCATCCCTCCCTACCGGCGCTACCTCTCCCGGTATCCCGACCACCTGCTGGCCCGCTTTAAGCTCGCCTATGCCCTTGCCGCAGTGGGGAGAATCGACGAGGCGATGGAACAGTACCAACTCCTGCTCCACCGGTACCCTGGCTACCCCTATGCCCATCACAACCTCGCCCTGCTCCTGCAACGCAAGGGGCAGCTCAAGGAAGCAGAGGCAGAGTACAGGGAAGCCCTGCGTCTTGATCCCTTCTCTTTCCCCTCCTGGCATGAGCTGGGCAACATCTATGCGCAGCAGGGAAAGCTGGAAGAAGCCAGGCAGAGCTATCAGAAGGCGCTGGATCTCAATCCCTCCTATGCCGAGTCGTACTACCGTCTGGGACTCCTCTGGGCACGAAAGGGACTCCCCCGGCAGGCCATCCAGGCCTTTGAGGTGGCGGTAGCCATCGATCCCGGTTTTGTCCAGGCCTACTACAACCTGGGAGTGGCCCATGCCCGCCAGGGAGAAGTGGAGCAGGCCATAAGCGCTTACCAGAAAGCCTTACAGATCAATCCAGCCTTTGCCGCGGCTCACAGCAACCTGGGAACCCTGTACCTGCACCTGGAGCGGTTTGACGAGGCGATTGCCGAGTACGAGGCGGCGCTGCAGCACGATCCTTCCCTGACCCTGGCCTACTTTAACCTCGGCCTGGCCTATGCCCAGCAGGGGAAAAAGGAGCAGGCCATCCAGGCCTTTCAGCGCTTCATCGAGGAGTGGCAGGGGGATGAGCGGTACCGGGAGATGGCGCAAAGAGAAATCGCCGGCCTGCAGATGCCATGAGAGTGCCTGCCGGTCTTGCCGTTCTTCCTAAAGCCCTCGCCGTCCTCCATCCTTTAGCTGTCACCGGTCTGGGGGTGCTCAGCACCCAAATTCTGGCAGAGTTTTTCGTAGCCGTCACCCAGAAGATTGCCGCACCTTTGACGGTAAGAGAAGCCCGGGAACGTATACGTAACTATCTCCAAAGCTGGGAAGTCGTTGAGGTCACAGGCCTTATCGTCCTGGAGGCCACACGGGGGGTGCAGGAATATCAATTCTCCTTCTGGGATGCACTCGTCTGGGCGACGGCCCGGCTTAACCAGGTGCCGGTGCTGTTCAGTGAGAACTTTAACCCGGGGCAGGTGACCGAGGGGATCGTGTTCGTTGAGAAAAAGACTTGACGTCGTATCCCCAATAGGATAGGATAACGCCGAAGTGCAGATCTCTTGTCCCAGGCAGAAACCGTCAGGTTTTTTGCTTGTGTCCCCCAGGAAGCGGTAATGCCTGAGGGGGAGGATAACCTGCAGAAAGGAGGTGTCCCATGATCAGGAAACAGATCGGTACCATCGGTCTGATCGCTGTGCTCGTGCTCCTCTGTGGTGCAGGCGTCTATGCCAAAGAACTCAAGATCGGGGTAGGAGCTCCGCTTAGTGGTGGCAATGCCCCCAGTGGCCAGGATTACCGGGATGGCGTGATCCTGGCGGCCGAAGAATGGGAAGCGCGAGGCGGGGTGGCCGGTTATGACAAGATCACGGTGATTGCCGGAGATGACAAGGAGAGCGCCAAGGAAGGGGTCTCGGT
>RFHZ01000598.1 GCA_003696125.1 Nitrospinota bacterium | reverse complement strand
GCATGAGGGTGCACGATCTGGGAAAGGAGCTGGATGAGGAGACCGGCCTTTTCATGGATACGGCTGCGGTCATGATGCACCTGGATCTGGTCATCACCATTGATACGGCCATCGCCCACCTGGCAGGAGCCCTGGGCGTTCCGGTATGGCTCCTCCTCTCCTCTGCCCCGGACTGGCGCTGGCTCCTGGATCGAGACGACACCCCCTGGTACCCGACCATGCGCCTCTTTCGACAACCGAGACTCGGAGACTGGGAAACGGTGCTTCAACGGGTCGCTACCGCCCTGACCTCCCTCCTGTCCCGGCAAAAAGGCAGGTCTCTTCTCTCTCCTGTTCATGCCGGCACAAAGGTGACGATTGGTGAGGACTGAGGACATGAAACCACCGGCCGCTAAAACAGATACCCGTAAAGTCCAGGCGATTCGCTCCCTCCTTGCCCAGGGGGTGCACTCTCATCAACAGGGAGCCCTCGCGCAGGCCGAAGCCCTGTACCGCCAGGTCTTGCTCCACGACCCGCAGAACGCCGATGCCCTGCACCTGCTGGGCCTGATCGCCCACCAGGAGGGAAACCAGACCGAGGCCATCAGGCTGATCGAACGGGCCATTGCCTGCAAGCCCGGGATCGCTGTCTTCCATCTCAACTTAGGTGCCATCCTTAAAGCCCGGGGAGAACTGGAAGCTGCCATTACCCACTATCAGGAGGCCATTCGACTCCAGCCCGATCTGGTCGAGGCCTACAACAACCTGGGCAATGTCCTGCACGCCCAGGGACGCTTCCAGGAAGCGGTCACCTGTTATCACCAGGCCATCCGGCTTCGACCCGACTATGCCGAGGCGTATGCGAACCTGGGAGCCTGCTTGCGGCAGCAAGGGAAACAGGCAGAAGCGATCATGTACTGCCGGCAGGCCCTGCAGATCAGGCCCGACCATGCCGAGGCCTATAGCACATTGGGGAATATCTTCTGGGACCAGGGGGATCTCGAGGCGGCACGGGTCCATTTCCAGAAGGCGGTTCAAGTGAAGCCAGATAATGCCGAAGGATATTTCTCCCTGGGTAATCTGCTGCAGTCACAGGGAGACTTCGCCGGTGCGATCGCCAGCTACCGGCAGGCCCTGCATCATAACCCCGGCTATGCGGAAGCCTATAACAACTTAGGCACCGCCCTCCAGAAGGTAGGAGATCTCTCCTCAGCCCGCACAAGCTATGAACAGGCTTTACGACTCCAGCCTGACCTGGCCGAAGCGCATAAGAATCTCGGGGATGTTCATCAAGAATCCGGCCACTTCCTTAGAGCAATCGCACACTATCGCAAGGCCCTGCGCTATAAGCCTGGCTACGCGGAAGCCTGCACCAACCTGGCCACTGCTCTACAAATGCAGGGGAAGTTCTCGGCCGCACTCCTCTACTATCGTAAGGCCCTCCAGATCGACCCTGCCTGTCTGGAAGCGATAGCTGGTGAGGCAAGCATCTGGGAAAAGCGGGGGGATTTTGCCCGGGCTTACAGGACTGTCCACCCCTGGATCGCGTCAGGAACAACCAATGCTGCCCTCCTGACCACGGCCGCCCTCCTCTGCCGGCACTACAACGGGCTTTCTGACCAGATCATACCCCTGCTGGAACAGGTGGCACAGCAAGAGACCCTCTCTTTATGGCAGCGCCGAAACCTCCTCTTTGCCCTGGGAAAGCTGTACGACGAGCAGAAGCTGTTCGACAAAGCGTTTACCTGCTACCAGCAGGCCAATGCCTGTAAGCCCTGCCGGTTTGATCCGGATGAGCATATGGCGTTTATCAAAGCCCTGATCGAGACATACGACACGGCGTTTATGACCCGTATGCCCCGCGCCAGCCTCTGTTCCGAAAGACTGGTGTTCATTGTGGGAATGCCCCGCTCCGGTACCAGCCTGGTAGAACAGATCCTGGCCAGTCATCCGGCTATCTTTGGTGCAGGAGAACTCCCCACACTTCCTCAAATCGTCCAGGCGCTTCCTGCCATACTGGGACCCGCCTCCCCTTATCCCCGCTGTCTACACTCGCTCTCTCTGGAAGTGCTGAACACGCTGGCTCACCACTACCTGAAACGCCTGCCCATCTCTTCGAGAGACGCCTCTCGGGTCACAGACAAAATGCCCCTGAACTTCCTTCACCTGGGACTGATCGCTCTCCTTTTTCCCCAGGCTCGCATCATCCACTGTCTTCGTGATCCCCTGGATACCTGTCTCTCCTGTTATTTTCAGGACTTTGCCGGTGAGCATCCCTATGCTTACAACCTGACCCATCTCGGTCTCTACTACCGCTCCTACCAGAAACTGATGCAACACTGGAAAGAGGTCATCGACCTGCCCCTGCTCGAAGTACACTACGAAGAGCTGGTCACCCATCCAGAAGAGATAAGCCGGCAAATGGTCGCCTTCTGCGGCCTCCCCTGGGATGAACGGTGTCTGCGTTTCTACGAGAACAAACGCCTGGTAAAGACGGCCAGCTACGATCAGGTACGGCGTCCCCTCTACACGACTTCCCTGGGGAGGCATCGTCCCTATACCCGTTATCTGGAACCGTTAAGAGCAGCTCTAGCCCAGGAGATCTGAACGAAGATGACCCGTCTATCCCCTCGAAAATCTCTGCTGATCCAGGCGATGCGCCTTCACCAGTCTGGGAATCTCGCACAGGCCGAAGCCCTGTACCGCCAGGTCTTGCTC
>RFHZ01000059.1 GCA_003696125.1 Nitrospinota bacterium | reverse complement strand
CGTGTTGGCCTGTATCCGCGAGCCAGGCCGGATCGAAGAGCGTCCTTCCCTTGAAAGCCTGCTGGCCGGGCTGGACCGCAGCCAATTGCAGGCGCTGGTGGTGTGGCTGGTTGAGCGGTGGCCTGACCTGATCGACGCGATCGAGGCGAAGCTGCAGGCGAGCTTTGCCACGCCCACGGTCAGCCTCGCGCCCCCAGCCCAGGCTGGCCCAACCGCCGCAAAGGACGAGGCTCTCCGCCAGCGTCGAACACCGGTGGATACCACGGTTTACCGTCGTCAGGTCCGTGTTGCCTTGCACTCCCTGGACCGCATGCGTGCCTCAGAGGCTTACTGGCATGTAGGCGAGGTGGTAGACGAGATACGTCAGGTGCTACGGCAGGCACAGGACTTCGTCACTGCTGGTGATGGACGCACCGCCCTGGCCATTCTGGAGGCCATCACCGAGGAGTACATGGCCGGATGGATCTATCTAGACGACTCAGATGGCGAGGCCAGCGCCTTTTTCGCGGATATGGCTCCGGTGTGGACAGAGGCTCTGTTGACGGCAGACCTGACCCTTGAGGAACGCCAGGCCTGGGCCAGGAAGCTGACCAAATGGCAGGGAGAACTGGACAACTACGGCGTGGAGGAAGCCTTTGATGCGGCATTAGCAGCCGCACACCAGGGATGGGACTCCCCGCCTCTGGTGCGGGTCTTGCAAGGTAAGATCACGGAGAAGGGTGTCTGGGAAGGGGAAGCACCGTGGTTCGCCGATGACCTGGCTGTGGCCAGGCTTAATGTACTGGAGCGGCAGGGACGCTATCAAGAGTATCTCTACCTGGCCGAAGCCGAAGGCCAGACCGAGCGGTATGTCACCATGCTGGTGCGGCTGGGACGGGTACAAGAGGCCGTGAACTACGGCTTACAGTACCTTGACACCCCAGAAGAGGCCCTGACTCTGGCCAAGGCGCTGAGGGAGCGTGAGGAGTTCCAGAATGCCCTGCGCATCGCCGAATACGGTCTGTCTCTCCAGGGACCCAGGGCTCCTCTGGCTACCTGGCTGTCTGAGCTGGCCCTCGGCATGGGTGAAGCCGAAAAGGCTCTGGAAGCAGCCACGATCGCCTTCCGTGATAGTCCCACTCTGTCTGCCTATCTTCGGGTGAAACACCTGGCCGACACGCGCTGGCCCGAAATCAAGCAAGACCTCCTCGCCTATCTGAAAGGGAAGGGGTATATCGAGAATAAAGTCGATATCTACCTTGAGGAAGGGATGGTTAACGAGGCGGTTCAGGTGGTAGATACACAGCCGTACATGGGGTACGGTGTGCTGGAGCGGGTGGTAGATGCGGCGATTCAGAGCCATCCCGACTGGGTGATCCAGCAGTGTCGCCAGCAGGCCGAGTCTATCATGGACCAGGGGAAATCCCGTTACTATGACCATGCTGTGCGTTGGCTGGAGAAAGCGCGGGCTGCCTACCGGGCGGTTGACCGAGAGGCGGAGTGGCAGGCCTATCTACACCAGCTCATCACCCACCACCGGCGCAAGTACAGCCTGGTGCCCCGGCTGGAGGCGCTGCGGCGATGAGGAAGAAGCGACGGCTGCCACCTGTGTTTGTGCCGCGGTTTGAGGACGTGGGGATACCCCCTGGTGAAAAAGCTTTGACAATTTGCTTCTGGTTTGATAGAGTAAGGCCATCATACTTACTCTCTATGCCCACTGTTTCTGCCTGTGCGAGTCGTAAGTCACCGTAACGGCGGGGATCGGGATGGAGGGTAAGGCCATATAGGTGCGATAATAGGTACCCGCCAGGGTTGAAAAGGGAAGATGGTGTAAATCCATCACGGGCACGCCACTGTGATCGGGGACGAGCGCCTGCACATACCACTGGCCTGAACGGCTGGGAAGGGCAGGCGTGAGGATGATCCGTCAGTCAGGAGACCTGCCTATTATCGACTTCACGTCATCCTTCGATGATTGAGGAGGTGAAGTGTCTGGAACACCTGAAATCCCCAACCGATCGAAGGTTGGGGATTTTTTTTGCCTGGGAGCAAGGATGAGAGCTACCAACTGTTTCTCCCTGCTATGCGTCTCTGCCTTCTTAACCGTGGCCATCGCTCTGGCCGGCGAGCAACCGCTGCGCCTGGAGGAGGTGGTGGTGGAGGAAACCCCGCTGGTGGAAGAGGTCAAGGAGGAAGCCACCCCCTTTATCACCGTGCTGGATACGACCCAAACCCCCACGCGAGTCCAGACCGCTACCGAACTCCTCTCCGAAAGTGTAGGGGTCCAGGTACGCCAGTTTGGCGGCCTGGGGGATTTTGCCACCCTCTCCATCCGTGGCTCGGCCTCCAACCAGGTGGCCATCTATCTCGACGGTATTCTCCTCAACCAGGCCGGCATCGGGAGTGTCAACATCGCCAACCTCCCCCTCGATTCCCTGGAACGGATCGAGGTCTACCGCGGCTTCACCCCGGTGACCTTCGGTACCTCGGCCCTGGGGGGAGTGGTGAACCTGGTGACCCGTAAGACCCCGGAGACGGTCGCCAACGAGATCAGCCTCTCCTACGGCTCCTTTACCACCCTGAAGGCCGATCTCTTTCGCGCCCAGCGTTTCCAACGCCTCGACTACCTCCTCTTCCTCAACTACACCGGGAGCCGGGGAGACTTTACCTTTCTTGATGACAAGGGTACCCCTAACAATGAGGCAGACGATGAGGTGACCGAGCGGCAGAACAACGACTTCTTCTCCCTCGATGTGACCGGAAAGCTCCGCTATACCCTCTCCAACCAGGCCGAGATCCATTTCCTCTCTAACCTCTTTTACAAAGATGAAGGGATACCGGGGATCGGTAACTTTCAATCGACCCACGCCAGCCTCACCACCCTGCGCAGCATCAACAACCTGCGATGGCGACAACCAGAACTCTTCCTCCCCGAGCTGGAAGGGACCTTTAATCTCTTCTTTACCTACCAGCAGGACCGCTTTGAAGACCGGTTCGGCGAGATCGGGGTCGGGAATCAGGATAACCGCAATACCACACAGGCCCTGGGCGGGAATGCGCTCTTCACCTACTTCTGGGGTGACCACCAGGTCCTCAGCTTCTTGAGCGAGATCCGGCGGGAGACGTTCGATACCGAGGATCGACTGGCCACGCCTCCTGAAGGCCCGACCCAGACCCGGATGCAGTACGCCTTTGCCCTGCAGGACGATATCTTCCTCTGGTCGGATCGCCTCCTCCTCTCCCCTCTCCTCCGCTACGAGATCTTCCGCAACGATTTCTCTGGGAAGCTCCCCTTCCAGCTCTCCTCGATTGCCCCGGACAGGCGAAAGAGCGAGTCTTTTTTCAGTCCGAAACTGGGGATCAGGCTGCGCCTGACCGATATGCTGACCCTGCGGGGAAATATCGGAAAATTCTTCCGGGTCCCTACCTTCCTGGAGCTCTTCGGTGACCGGGGTACCACGGTGGGGAATACCGATCTGGTCCCGGAATCGGGAATCAACTGGGATATCGGGTTCCGCGTGGAGAAGCGTCAGCTTGGTCCCTTGACCCGTCTCTTCCTGGAGTACGCCTATTTCCAGAGCGAGATCGATGACCTGATCCTCTTCATCCAGAACTCTCAACGCACCTCCATCGCCCAGAATATCAGCCAGGCCAGGATCCAGGGACACGAGGTGAGCTTCAGCCTGACCGGCTTTGATCACCTCCTCTTGAGCGGGAATTATACCTATCAGCAGGCGAAAGATGACAGCAACATCCCCTTTTTGCGGGGGAAACGCCTGCCCGGTCGTCCCCTGCACGAACTCTCTACCTCGCTGGAGCTGTTTGATAAACGCTATGGAAAACTCTTCTATACGCTCAACTTCACCAGCGGCAACTTCCTGGATCGCGCCAATCTGGTTTCGGTCCCCAGCCGCACCATTCATAACCTGGGCCTGACCGTCACCCCACCAGGGGTAAAGGGTCTCAGCCTCACCTTTGAGGTCAAAAACCTCACCGATAACCAGATCCAGGATGTGGCCGGTTTTCCCCTACCGGGAAGGGCGTTCTTTGGTACCGTTGATTGGAAGTTCTAGCGATGAGTAACGAGTGATGAGTGATGAGTAATGAGTAATGAGTAACGAGTAATGAGGACTGAGGACTGAGTGATGAGGACTGAGGACTGAGTAAAAAAAGTAATGAGTAATGAGTGATGAGTGATGAGTGATGAGT
>RFHZ01000597.1 GCA_003696125.1 Nitrospinota bacterium | reverse complement strand
GAAGTGCACATGCTCACCAAGGAGGCCTTCAACGCCCTGCTCAAAACCCTGGAAGAGCCTCCACCCCATGTCATCTTTATCTTTGCCACCACCGAACCCCATCGTATTCCGGTAACCATCCTCTCCCGCTGCCAGCATTTTGCCTTCCGGCGCCTGACCTCAAACGAGATCGTCTCTCACCTGCAGACCATTGCCCGGGCAGAAGGGGTACGGATCGAGGAAGAAGGCCTGCGTCTGATCGCCAAGAGTGCTGAGGGGAGTATGCGAGATGCGCATCGATCAACTGGTTGCCTTTGGGGGGGGCGATGATGCGGCCCGCTCGACCCGGGAGATCTCTGCGGCAGAGATCCTCTCCCTGCTCGGTATGGTGGGCCGGGAGCATCTTGACCGGTTTGTCGATGCCATCCTGGACCGGAACCCGGCTGAGATTTTACGGCTTATCGATGAGTTCTTCCTGTACGGACAGGATAGCAGGGAGTTGTGTGGAAACCTGCTGGAATACTTTCGCAATCTGCTGGTGGTCAAAACCGTGGCCGACCCCCAGGGATTGCTAGAGTTGCCGGCGACCGCTATTGCTGATCTGCAGCGGCGTGCCGAGCGCGTGAGCGCAGAAGAGCTGCACACCTTCTTTCAGTTGCTCTCGGAAGTGGAGGGGGCGCTCCGGGATTCCGCTTATCCTCGCCTCCTTCTAGAGATGACGCTTTTAAAGATGACCACGTTGCCCCGGCTGATCCCTTTGAGCCACCTGCTGGATCGCCTGGAGGCCCTGGAGCGATCCCTGGGCAACCGGGTCGCGATGAGCCCACCGGTGAAAGCACCACCAGCAGCGAAGAGAACAGGGGGAGAGGGCAGGGGGCGGGAGGAACGGCCAGAGGATAAGCCTCTTCCCCGTCCCCCTTCGGACAAGGAGGAGCTCTGGCGACAGATCGTCCACAAGGTACGAGACCGTAAGATCTCCCTGGGAGCCATCTTGGAAGAGGGACAGTTGCTTCGTATCGATGATCAGATCCTGGAGTTAGGGTTTCAAGGTGAAAACCCCTTTTTCCGGGAAAGTGTGTTAAGCCTGGAAAACTTGAAGTTGATCAGTGAGGTGGTGGCAGAGGTTTGTGGAGGACGGAAGAAGATAAAGATCGGTGAACTCTCCTCCTCTCCCCCCGAAGAGGGTACCATCAACAACCAGGAGGGCCGGACACTCGAGTCCCCTTCTCCTCTGGAACAGGAGGTGCTGCAGGATGCGCTGGAGTTGTTTGGAGGACGCATCGTGGAGAGTCGGATCAGTGAGGATTCCGAAGAGGTGATCTCAGGGAGCCCTTTTGAGGAGAGTGATACGCTGGATACGGAGGAAAGAGATCATGGCTAAAGGATTCGGCAACTTGATGAAGCAAGCGCAGAAGATGCAGGAAAAGATCGTCGAGATGCAGGAGGCGCTTGCCACCAAAGAAGTGGAGGCCAGCGTGGGAGGAGGCATGGTGCGCGTTGTGGCCAACGGTCGCCAGGAGATCATCTCGGTGAAGATCGATCCTGCCGTGGTCAGTGCCGAGGAGATCGAGATGCTGGAAGATCTGGTTGTCGCCGGGGTCAATGAGGCCTTACGCAAGGTGCAGGAGATGGTGGCCGAGGAGATGAGCAAACTGACCGGCGGCCTCAAAATCCCCGGCCTGTTTTAGGTAGACCTGCTTCCTCTGGGAGACAGAGTGACCGTGTATCGACCCAGGGCGATTCGCAATCTGATAGAGGAGTTGAAACACCTCCCCGGGGTGGGGGAGAAGACGGCGCAACGGCTGGCCTTTTACCTCTTACGCATTCCCAAAGCCGAGGCGGAAAGGCTGGCCCAGGCCATCCTCGAGGCGCGGGAGAAGATCCGTTCCTGCACCGTGTGTCACGCCATCACGGAGACCGAGCTGTGCTCGATCTGTAGCGATCCCCAACGTGACCGCACCCTCCTCTGTGTCGTGGAAGACCCGAGTGATATCTTTGCCATCGAGCGGATCAGTGAATATCGAGGCCTGTACCATGTGCTGCTCGGTGCCCTCTCTCCCCTGGAGGGAATCGGGCCAGAAGACCTCAAGATTCGCGACCTGCTGCAGCGATTACAGGAGGGAGAGGTCAAAGAAGTCATCCTGGCCACCAACCCCACCCTGGAGGGCGAGGCTACGGCCATGTATCTCTCCAAGCTGATCAAACCGCTGCAAATCCGGGTAACTCGCCTGGCCCGAGGGCTTCCGATCGGGGGAGACCTCGAGTATGCGGATGAGGTTACCCTCCTCAAGTCGTTAGAGGGGCGCCTGGAGATTTGAAGGGCGCCGGATCTCGGTCAACCGATATGGGTGTAAAGGAGAAGGGAATGCGGTTGGTATCCTTGCTCATTTCTACCCTCCTCTTGCTCTGGGGAGGAGCAGGAGGCCTGGCGGCGGAACAGGGGCAGAAGGTCTATGTCACGGCCGATACGGTCAACATCCGCACCGGCCCGGGAACGACTTTCCCTGTTTTGCGTGTGGTCAGGGTGGACACGGAGTTAGAAGTCACCGGGGAAGAGGGAGAGTGGTACCGGGTGAAGCTGGAAGGGGGAAAAGAGGGGTGGATTGCCAAGAGTACCGTCACCCTGGACCCTCCGGCCACGGTCATCATCAAGCAGCTAGAGGAGACGGTTCGCCAGCAGCGCCAGCGCATAAACTCCTTGAGTCAAGCGGTTACCCTGGCCTCAGAACGAAAGCGGGCACTCGAGGAGCAGATCGGAAAGATGCAGGAGGTCATCGGTGCGCTGCAGGGAAAGCGGGAAGAGATTCGCCGTCAGGAGCGCAAATGGTGGTTATTGATCAGCATGGGGGTGCTGGTAGTCGGGTGGGGACTCGGTTTTCTGGCCGGGTATTTTGTGAAACGCAGGGAAGACCAGCGCTTTCAGGAGATGGTGGCGGCAGCAAACCCTAGGGG
>RFHZ01000596.1 GCA_003696125.1 Nitrospinota bacterium | reverse complement strand
TGGGCAGGGGTGCTTCCGCTGCGACAGCAGGTCCTCGCCCCCCTTGCCGACCCGAAATTGTCCCCTGATATCCCTGTGCCTGCCTATATCCGGGATTATCACCGTGCCAGGGAGGGTTCTGGTTGACAAACCCCTGTTTCATCCGTAGAGTGAGAATAGAGAGTCGGAAAGGGGTAATGGCAGAGGGAATTTTTCCAGAGGGATGTCTACGGTGAAGGCAGAAGAGATCAGAACCATAAGTGTTGTCGGGGTCGGCTTAATGGGTCATGGGATTGCCCAGGAATTCGCCCTGGCCGGTTATGAGGTCCACATCCACGATCTCAGCCCAGAGAAGCTCCAGCAGGCCGTGCAGAATATCCGCTCTAACCTCCACATGCTGACCCAGATCGGTCTGGTGCTGCCAGAGCAGGTGGAACCTGGTCTGGGCAGGATCCATCCCCATTTAGAGCTCAGAGAGGCCGTTTCCGGTGCAGATGTCGTCATCGAAGCCGTGTTCGAAAACCTGGAACTGAAACAGGAGATCTTCCAACAGCTAGACCGGTGGGCTCCTCCGCATGCCATCCTGGCCAGCAATACCTCGACCCTGCTCCCCAGTCAACTGGCTGTTGCCACCCGGCGTCCGGACAAGGTCCTGGTGGCCCACTACTTTAATCCACCCTATCTCCTCCCCCTGGTGGAAGTGGTGCGGGGTAAAGAGACCTCTCAGGAGACGGTGACCACCATCTACGACCTGTTGACCAGGATCGGCAAGAAACCGGCGCTGGTGCAGAAAGAGGTACCGGGATTTATCGGGAACCGGCTGCAGGTTGCCCTGCTGCGAGAAGCCCTGTCCATCGTCCAGCAGGGAATCGCCCATCCCCAGGATGTGGATATCGTCATCAAGAACGGTTTTGGAAGGCGTCTGGCTGCTGCTGGGGTCTTTGAGGTCTTTGAGATCGCCGGATGGGATCTGATCCTGGCCGTCATGCAATACCTGCTCTCCGATATCGAGTCCTCGTCTGAAATCCCCCCCTTACTGCAGGAGAAGGTGGCGCGGGGGGAGCTGGGGGTAAAGACGGGGAAGGGGTTCTACGACTGGACTCCCGAATCGGCAGAGAAGCTGAGGCAGCGGATTGCCCGGGCCCTGGCCGAGATTGCACGATGGCCCTGAAGCGAGAGGAGGGACGCTATGGAAGAGATCCTTTGGAAACCGTCTGAAGCACGCATCCAACAGAGCAGGATGACCGCCTTTACGACCTGGCTTTCCCAAAAGACCGGGATCGCCTTTCCTGACTACCGGTCGCTGCATCAATGGAGCATCGATCACCTGGAAGAGTTTTGGGAATCCTATCTCGAGTTCACCCAGGTCATTTACAGCACCCCTCACCATCAGGTGCTCGATCAGCGGAAGATGCCGGGAGCCAGGTGGTTTTCGGGCATGCAGTTGAACTTTGCCGAGAATATCTTCAGACGAGGCTTTCAGGGGACGGCGATCACGGCCTGCACCGAACCGGTGCTGGAAGCAGGAGAGGAGCGCTTCTCTCTCCAGGAGTACACCTATGCCGACCTGGAAAAGCTGGTGGCCCGGTGTGCACGGGGACTCAAGGAGGCAGGTATCGGCAAAGGAGACCGCGTGGCCGGGTACGTGGCCAATGTCCCGGAGGCGATCATCGCCTGCCTGGCCTGTGCCAGTATCGGGGCCACCTGGAGCAGCGCTTCCCCCGATTTCGGCCTGGAGGCGCTCTGCGACCGCTTTGCCCAGGTCGAGCCGAAGCTCCTCTTTGCCTCGACCCATTACCGGTACAACGGGAAGACGTTTCGGACAGATCATGTGGTACGCGAACTCCACTCCCGTCTCCCGTCCGTCCAGACCATCGTCTCCATCCCCTATCCGGTGGAAGAGGGGAATATCCTGGGAGATGTCAGTTGGGAGGAGTTTTTGGGACCGGATGATGTCCCGGACCTCTCCTTTACCCAGGTCCCTTTCGATCATCCCCTGTACATCCTCTTCTCTTCCGGTACCACCGGCGCCCCGAAGTGTATCATTCACGGGACCGGCGGGACGTTGCTCCAGCATCGCAAGGAGCTCGAACTCCACTCCGATCTGCATCCCGGGGATTCCCTGCTCTTCTTTACCACCTGCGGGTGGATGATGTGGAACTGGCAACTCAGCGCGTTAACCCTCGGGGCAAGGCTCTGCCTGTACGACGGGAATCCCGGCTATCCAGATACCCCGGCCCTCTGGCGGGTTGCCGATCGACTCGGGGTTACCCATCTTGGGACCAGCGGCCGCTACATCGAGAGCTGCATGAAGAGCCAGCCTCCGGTCAAACCGGGTAGCCTCGGGGCCATGGCGAATCTGCGTGCCGTGCTCTACACCGG
>RFHZ01000009.1 GCA_003696125.1 Nitrospinota bacterium | reverse complement strand
TCCTATCGCCGTGCCATCGAAAACATCCAGGCCCAGTGGAAACGGGTAGGGGTGACCATGAACCTGAACGTGGTCGATCATCCTACTTACCATACCATGATCCGGCGGGATGTGAACCCGGTGGTGCTCTATATCGCCATGCGACCCAGCGCCGACGTCTGGCTCACCTACTTCTTCCATTCCGACTCTATCGTGGTCACCGGTAAGAACCCGATCACCAACTTCTCGCATGCTACCCTGATCGATGACCTCATCGAGGCAGCCAAAGAGGAGACGAATAAGGAGAAGCAGATCCAGCTCTGGAAACAGGCTCAACTCAAGCTGCTGGAAAATGCCGTCTCTTACCCGCTGTACATCCTGAAGTTTGTCTTTGCGCGTCATCCCAAGGTAGAGTGGGGCTATGAGTTGAAGACCACGCTGGCCCTCTATCCGCAGATCAATGAGCTCACGGACATAAGGCAGTAAACCTTGCGGCCACAGATCGCCAGATACTCATGAAGAGCAGGGCTTTTCAGGAACCGTCTGCGCGCATCTGTGGCCATTTTTCTCCACCATAAGGGTAGGAATCATGCTGAACTATGCGGTGCGTCGCATCCTGCTGGCGATTCCGATGCTCCTCGTCGTGTTCACCATCGTCTTCATCCTGGTGCGGGTGGCTCCGGGAGACCCGGCCATGGCCATGCTCGGCCAGTACGCCTCGCAGGAAGTGCTGGACGCCCTGCGCAAGGAGATGGGGCTCGATGCTCCCCTCTGGGTCCAGTATCTCCGCTTCCTGCGTGACCTGCTCCGAGGCGATCTCGGGATCTCCATGCTCAACGGCATCCCGGTCACCGAGCAGTTGGCCGTCGCCCTCCCCTATACGCTGGAACTGACCCTGGGTGCCATGCTCGTCGGGATGATCCTCGGTATCCCGCTCGGAGTCGTAACCGCCCTGCGACGGAACCAGGGGGTCGATTACGTGGGACGGGTCCTCTCCCTTGCCGGGATCTCTATCCCCTCCTTCTATTTAGGAATCCTCCTCCTCTTCTTCTTTGCGGTCAACCTCCACCTCTTCCCGGTGGTGGGAGGCGGGGGAGAAAGAAACCTGCTCGATCGACTCCATCACCTGGTCCTCCCCGCCCTTTCCCTGGGGTTGATCATGACCTCCTATATCATGCGCCTCACCCGCTCCACGATGCTGAACGTGCTCAACGAGGATTTTGTCCGGACTGCTCGTTCCAAGGGACTACAGGAACGGGTAGTGATCTACAAGCACACCCTGATGAACGCGTTGATCCCGATCATCTCGGTCATGGGGATCTACTTCATCATCAACCTGGGAAGCTCCATCATGACCGAAATCGTCTTCTCCCGGCCAGGACTGGGGAAGGTCATGGTCATGGCCATGAAGCAGCGGGACTACGTGATGCTGCAGTCGGTGATGATCGTCTACTCCACCCTGGCCATCCTGGTTACCCTTGTCATCGATCTCCTCTACGGGGTGGTTGACCCCCGTATCAAGTACAGGTAGGTGGTCTATGCTCAGCGATCTACACCAGAGACAACTGCGGGCCTTCTGGCGAAACAGGGTGGCGGTCATCGGAGCGGTCATGAGCCTCCTGCTCATCCTGGTGGCGCTCCTGGCCGAAACGCTCTCCCCTTACGATCCGGTCGAACAGAACGTCTTTTACCGCCTGACCCCTCCTGAATTGTCCCACCCCTTTGGGACCGATAGCTATGGACGGGACATCCTCTCGCGTATCATCTGGGGTTCTCGTATCTCGCTGGCCGTCGGCATCGGCTCGGTCGCTCTCGGCATGGTCCTGGGGAGTTTCCTGGGGATGATTGCCGCCTTCAAAGGAGAGAAGATGGGGGGAGGGATCATGCGGGCGGTAGACATCCTCCTCTGCTTTCCGGCCGAAATCCTGGCCATCATGGTGCTGGTGGTCCTGGGACAGGGATTGGACAAGTTGATTATCACCATCGGTATCGTGATGACCCTCCGTTTTGCCCGGCTCAGCTATGGCAGCACCCTTTCCCTCAAAGAGCGCGAATACATCGAAGCAGCCCGTTCCATCGGTGCCCGGGGATTCCGTATCCTCTTCCGCTACATCCTCCCCAATATCCTGGGGGAGATCCTGGTCATGAGTAGCCTGTGGAC
>RFHZ01000595.1 GCA_003696125.1 Nitrospinota bacterium | reverse complement strand
GTACGATCCTTTCTTCCACTATGTGGCCTTCAGGGGAATTGTTAATGCCCTCTCTGAACAGGCGGCCAGGGTATTCCGCTTTCATGAACAGGAGCAGCTCCACGAGGAGATCATCGATACCGGGCTGGCCAGGATCTACCAGTCCCATCTCGAGGTGGCCAGACGCATCGCCCACACAGCGGGGATGGAGATTCGACTCACTCTCCTCACAGGCAAAGCCTTTGCCAAAATCCTTCACCATGTCCAACAGGTACAACCGTGGCTTCTGGTCCTGGGACGGATCGGGATTCACAGCCAGCAGGATGAGATGGATCTGGGGAGCAATGCGGAAAACCTGCTGCGTCTTGCGCCCTGCCATGTTCTTCTCTCCCACGGTACTTACTATCCTCCCCTGGAGATGAAGGCGCAAGAGAGCGTCAACTGGACCAGGGAAGCGGAGGAGAGGATGGACCGGGTCCCGGCCGCAGTGAGAGACATGGTGCGTAGCGCGATCTTACGCCACGCGCTGGAGTCTGGACACTCGGTCATCACCGCCGCTATTGTGGAGCAGGCGCTGAAGAATTTCATTTCTTCTCCTCCTGAGCGATCCGGCACGCCTCATCTGAACTGGACAGGCCCGGAGAGCAGTGCACTCAACGAGATCGGGATGCGACCTGTTGTCGGTCCTCCCCTCTCCCCCCGGCAGCCGCCAGAAGAGGGATAGGGACAGGAGGAGATGAGGAGGAGAGAGGGGATGCCGAAACGATACAGAGATGTGAAGGGGGATGGTGGATCAAACATTGCCGGGCAGGTTGTCGAGCAGAGGCAGCGGCTGCAGGCCCGTATGGCCCAAATCCGCTCTAAGGTCGCGGTGATGAGCGGAAAGGGAGGGGTAGGGAAGAGTACGATCACCACCAACCTGGCCCTCTTTTTTGCCCGGGAGGGATTCCGGGTCGGGGTGGTCGATGCAGACCTCAACGGGCCGTCACTGGCCAGGATGTTCGGTGTCCGGAGACAGCCCCTTCGGATCGAGGAACAGGGGGTCCTGCCGGCTGAAGGGCCGCTGGGTATCCGCCTGATCTCCATGGACTTCTTCCTGGGTAGCGATGAGAGGCCGGTGGTGTGGGAGGGACCACAGGCCGAATCGTTTCTCTGGCGGGGAACGCTGGAGATGCAGACTCTCCGCGAGTTTCTCGCTGACACGCAGTGGGGCGCACTCGATCTCCTCCTCATCGATCTGCCTCCAGGGATCGATCGTTTCTCTACCCTCCGGGACCTGCTTCCCGATCTGCAGGGTACCGTTGTCGTCACCATCCCCTCGGCCGTCTCTCATCTGGTGGTGCTCAAGGCGATCACCCTGGCTCGCGAGATCCTCAAGGCGCCCCTGATCGGGGTGGTGGAGAACATGTCGGGGTACCTCTGTCCAACCTGCCAGCAGGAGGGACCCCTTTTCCCTTCGGCCAGGGAAACCATGGCCAGACTCGGCATACCGCTTTTGGGGCAGATCCCCTTTGATCCTCGCCTGGCCGAGGCAGCCGATCAGGGGATCCCGTACCTCCTCCTCCATGGAGACACACCGGTTGGGCAGGCTCTTGGCCGGGTGGGAGAGGGGGTGAAGTCCTTCCTGGAAGAGGTAAACAGCGTATAAGCCAGGCTGGAGAAGGAAGAGAGCCATGAAGTTTGTGTGCACCGGGTGTGATGAACCGATGCAGCTTGTGCAGGGTGGGGACGTAGACGAAGAAGGCTCGCTCTCCGTGACCTTTCGCTGTCCCCGTTGTTCCTGGAGAGTGACCCTCCTCACCAACCCGCAGGAGACACAACTGGTACGCTCACTCGGCGTAAAGATCGGGGGGAGGACTCTCCCGCCCCAGCCGATGGGGATGACCCGGACGCATCTCGCAGGCACAAAAGAGGTGGAGAGAGGCTCCCCTCCTGCCTCCATGCCTGCTCAGGAAACGGCGGCAGCAGCGCAGAGGATATATTGGTCTGCAGAGGCAGAAGAGCGCCTGAACAGGATTCCTCGCTTTGTGCGTCCCATGGTGCGGCAAAGGATAGAGGCATTTGCCCGGCAGAAGGGGTATGGCGAGATCACTCCTCGGGTCATGGACGAAGCCCGGGAGATAATGGGGATGTGAGATGCCCGTCTATCCCTCTGGCCTGGTACTTCTTATCCTGCTCTGTGTCCCTCTGGTGGCCTACTATACCCATTCCCTGTCTCTCTCCGGCCTCATCGGTGCCCTGGGGGTCGGGGCCACTATCTATCTGGCCGGTGGGTGGCGATGGTTCATGCTACTCCTCAGCTTCTTTGTTTCCGCCACCCTCCTCTCCCACCTGACCACCACCGGCAAGGGGAAAGCCGTGATCCATCTGGAGAAGGGGAAGAGGCGGGATCTCTTCCAGGTCCTGGCCAATGGGGGAGTGGCCGCACTGGCCACACTGGCTTACGGTTTCACCGGCCGGGATGCCTGCTTCTTGGCCTTTTTGGGGAGCCTGAGCACGGTGAACGCGGATACCTGGGCCACCGAAATCGGCCTGCTCAACCCCTCTCCTCCCCGCTCTCTCCTCTCTGGAAAACCGGTTCCCCCCGGCACCTCGGGGGCCATCTCCCTCCTGGGAACGCTGGCAAGCGGTGCCGGTGCGCTCTTCATCGGCATGATGGCCCTGGTTCTGCAGCCGTTTACGCTCCAATCCTACCCCCCCTCCCTGCTCCTTCTCCTCAGTGGGGTAAGCGGGGGAGCCGGTTCCCTGCTGGACAGTCTACTGGGAGCGACCATGCAGCGGCTTTACCACTGTCCCACCTGCCAGGTAAGCACGGAGCGACCGGTGCATCTCTGTGGTACGGTCACCTCCCATGTCCGGGGGTACACCTGGGTGAATAACGACGTGGTGAACCTGGTGAGCGCCCTGGGAGGGGCTGTGCTTGCTCCTCTCCTCGCTACCCTCCTCTCCCAATAAACCGTTGCTCCTCTCTCCGCTCTCAGGTATAATAGCTGCAAGGAAGATCATGCCCTGTTGCATTGCAGGGGAGGAGAAGGACCTCTCTTGCTCTACAGGGCTGCTGGCAGGGTGAAACGCGATGGGTGATGGTCAACGATAAAGGGTGCGTGTATGGCGACAAAAGGAAGAAAGCTCTCCAAGAAAGATCTGAAACAGCCGGATGAATTCATTACCCTCTCCACACGGGCCATCCTCTTTGCCCGTAAGCATAAGAGGGAGGTGTTGTGGGGGGTGGGTATCCTTGTCGGCATTCTTCTCATCGTGACCGGGGTCACTTACTACTTTCGCACCCTGAATCGGCAGGCCTTTGCCCTCCTTACCGAGGCGAATACGCTGGCCGAATCTGCGGAGAAACGGGGAGAAGCGCAAAAGCTCTACGAGAAGATCGTGCAGGATTACTCCCTGAGTCGGGCCAGCCTGCAGGCGCATCTGCAGCTTGGTCACCTCTATTTTCAGAACAAGGAATACGACAAGGCGGTGCAGGAGTACCAGGCTGCCCTGAAAAAAGCCCCGCAGGGGAGTACGGTACGGGAAGTGGCCCTGATCAGCCTGGCCTATGCCTATGAACAGAGCGACAGGTGCGCGCAGGCGATCGAAACGGCACAGGAGATCATAGACGATCCTGCCGGCAAGCTGACCTATGAGGCATTGATGTTGCAGGGACGCTGTTACGAAGTGCTCCAGAACCCGGCCCAGGCCCTGGCCAGCTATGAACAGGTCCTGGAGAAGTTTCCCAGTATTGCCGCCCGGGTCGATGTGGAAAGTAAGGTGGCCCGGTTACGAAAGAAGACCGGCACCTCCTCGGCTACCTCCCAGTAACCCTTCAGGTGGAGAGACGGCATGGATCTCCAGCGACTGGCCACCTGCCCTCTCCGTGAGTTGAAACGTTACTATGAGCAGGAAGAGACACGGGTAACTCCAGCGGTCATTCAGGCCCTGCTGCAAGATCCGCGTAAAGGGGCCCGGGCGTTAGGCCAGGCCCTGCTCAAGCGGAAGGAAAGGCAGGAGCAGGAACAGAGGCGGCTGGCCCGGCTTTCTGCCCGGGAAGAACAGCTC
>RFHZ01000594.1 GCA_003696125.1 Nitrospinota bacterium | reverse complement strand
TACCCGGAGATCAAGCCCAGAAGTGTACCCAGCGTACCGGCCAGGGCAACCGTGCTCAGTCCCACAATGATGGAAACCCGGCTGCCAAAGAGCAGCCGGCTGAGCACATCCCGTCCCAGATGATCGGTCCCCAGGAAAAAGGTCATGGACCCCCTTGCCGACCAGAAGCCCGGGGTGAGTCGTTTGCCCAGGGTCTGAAAGGTCGGATCATGCGGAGCAATGTAGTCGGCAAAGAGAGCGATGAAGCACCAGGCCAGCAGGTAAAACAGCCCGACCATGGCAAACTTATCCGCCTTGAGCATCCACCAAAACCCCTTTAACCGGGTCCTGAGGCTTCCCTGGAGCTGGATCGCCTCTGCGGAAAGCGTTTTGGGTTGGTCTTGCTTGAGCTCCATTCCCTTCTCCGTTCCCCCTGTCTGGTATATGACGGTATCGCTCCTCCTATCATTGCTCTGTCCAGGTCACCCCAGAGACATGGAGAAAAGGGGAGGAGATCCTCTGTGTCTCCGTGGTGAAAACCGGAATCAGGTATAGCGGATACGCGGGTCTAAAAAGGCATAACAGAGATCGATCAGGATGTTGAGGATGACAACGATACAGGCCGCCACAAACACCACCGCCTGCACCACAGGCAGATCGTCATTCGAGATCGACTGGACAGCGAGCTGGCCGATGCCTGGCCAGCCAAAGACCGTCTCCACAATGACCGCGTACCCGGCAAAGATCCGCCCTATCTCGTACCCGCAGAGGGTAACCACGGTCAGGGCAGCATTCTTCAAGGCATGTGAGAAGACCACCTTCCGCTCAAAGAGCCCTTTGGAACGTGCAGTGGTGATATAGGGACGATTCAGCTCATCGAGCATGGCAGAACGGGTCACCAGGGCGATGCGACCTATGGGACGCGCAGAAAGGGTCAGAGCCGGTAAGATCAGCTCTTTCCAGCCGTACCCCGAGGTCGGCAGCAGGCGAAGATCCACGGCAATGAGCAGGATGAGCATCAAGCCGAGCCAGAAATCGGCGATAGAAACCCCGGTCAGGGAGGAGATGGTACAGAAGCGATCCAGTTTGGAGCGAGGCCGGACAGCGGCCAGGCTCCCAAAGGGAACCCCGATGAGGGTGGCGATCCCGATGGCACTGAAGGAGAGCATGGCGGTGGCTCCCAACCTCTCCAGGACCAATTGCATCGCCGAGACCCCCTGCCAGAGCGATTTCCCAAAATCCAGCCGTATCGCTCCCCAGGCAAAGCGCAAGAAGCGGATATATGCCGGGTCGTAGAACCCGAGCTTGGCTTTGAGGCGCTCGTACTCCACCTGGCTCGAGGTAATGGGGAGCATGAGCTTGGCCGGATCGGCAAACAGGCTGGTAATGCAAAAAACGATGACCAGGGCCCCAATGAGAACAATGATCCCCTGGCTCAAACGGCGAAAGATATAGACAGAGATAGTCTCACCCCTTTCTATCCCTGATAACCATAAACGGCATGAGGAGGCTGGATCCCTGCTGAAGGAACCCAGCCTCAATAACGTCTCAATACTGCCATGTAGCCGTCTTACTTCTTGAGCTTCATCTCCTTGACCAGGATCAGGTCATCGAGCCGTGGTTCCCACTCCAGTCGTTCACTCAACCCATGCACCACATCTGCAGCCAGCAGGGCCACATAGGCATGCGCATCATCGTAGAGCATCTTCAGGATCCTGGCATAGGTTGCCGCCCGCTTTTCCGGATCCAGCTCAGACCGGTTCGTTTCGATGAGCTCATCGATGGCCGGCACCCGGGGTTTTCCAGAACCTCGCCCCTTATCCCAGATGTAGAAGGAGAGGGTCCGGTCAGGGTCCATGGCCTCGTTGCTGTGATTGGTCAACTGGAGGCACGGTACCCTCTCCCGCACCGCTTCCTCTTTGGAACTGACCCCAAAGAGGTTATCGAGCCAGGTCCGGTATTCAACGATCCGGGGTCTGACTTTTAACCCGGAGAGGCTTAACTGGGAAGCCAGCACTTCGGTCAGCTCTCGATCCTTGACCCAACGACCTTCCAGGCCCAACAGCTCAATCTCTTTCCCTACCAGCCCCTTCTTCTTGATGATCTCCCTGGCCTTGTCCAGATCGTACGGGTAGTCTTTCAACTCCTTGTTAAATCCCGGAATAACCTCCAGGAAAGGCTGTCCATAGGATGGTGAAGCCATCCCCTGAAAGAGGCTTTCCCTGATTCCTTTCCGGTCTATGGCGTAGTTCAGCGCCTTGCGCACCTCCACATCGTTGAGCCAGGCACAGCTCTTGGTCTTGTAATTCAGCCGGATCAAAAAGACTTCCAGTACCGGCTTATGAACAAATTTGGGGGCCAGCCGGGCGATCTCCCCTCCCAGATGAGCCGCCATATCCGCCTCACCCGCCTTTACCGCGGCTACGCGTACCCCTTCCTCTGGTCGGAACAGGAAGACCACATCTTTGGCCGGCAGGGTGGTCCAGTCTCCCCACCAGGTCGGGTTGGCGGTCAGGATCATCCGGTCCCCTTTGGTGAAGCGAACCAGCTTGTAAGGGCCGGTACCATTCGCCTCGGTAAGGATGCGATCCGGATTGGCCTCGACCCACTTCTTGGGGACGATCTTCATGAAATAGAGGCCTCCCAGCAGATTAGGGACCGGCTGGGAGGTGAGGATATCCACCGTGTACTCATCGACGACCCGGGCCTCTTTGAAACCGACCCAGTAGGACGAGTACTGGGAAGCGTACTCCGGATTGACGGCACGGTTGAAGGCAAAAGCCGCCACTTCGGCATTAAACGGCTCCCCATCCTGGAACTGCACCCCTTTACGGAGATAAAAGCGCCAGGTGGTGTTGTTGACCAGCTCCCAGCGCTCGGCCAGCTCTGGGATGATCGCCATGGTTCGGGGATGGCGGGCTACCAGGCCCTCGTAAACCTGATTCATGGTGTAGCGAAGCGGTCCCTCATCCCGCAGTTGCGGGTCGAGGGTAGTCGGCTCGGTCCCCAGGGCGATGGTGATCGTACCCGTTGGTTGTGCCGGTGCCGTTTTGGGCATAAGCACCAGCGCGGCGATAAAGACGAATACGGTGGCACCGATAAGCAGAGGCTTCGGTCTCATCTTTCCCCCTCCTCTTCTAAGCAACAACGATCCTGAGAGAATAGCTCCCTCAGTTCCCCCCTCCTCCAGGGCCTGGCCTTAATTCTGCAGCCGTGCCCGCACCTCCTGCAGTGCCTGGGAAATCTCGTTTACTTCCAGCACCATCTCGGCCAGCCCTACCTGTGATTCGTATACGGCCGGGTCGATCTGTGCCTTAATCTCCGGTTCGATGATGTGGTACACCGGTAACCGGAGTGAGATGCCGGCCAGAGGACCGGCCCAGGACGGATCCCCTTCGGTCACGGTCAAGGCATACAGCCGGCTGCTCTCGGCATTGGGTGTTCCCAGGAGGACAACCAGGTCATCATCCTGATGCTTCTCTGCGGTCCGTTTAATCTCTGCCTGACCTTCCAGGTCGAGTGCCCCAGCTGCGGTTCAGACAAAACAATAGGTGACATCGAGTACCACTTCGGCTCCGGCGCTCTGGGCACACCGGGCAATGGCGCTCCCCTGTACCCCATCCCGTTCACCGAGGACGATGACCTTTTTCCCTTCTAGCTTCATGCCTCCTCCTCTCTGCCTGTTTACTGTAGTCAGGTTTTTTGTGTCCAGCAGGCAGGGGACGCAGTGCGCTGCACCCTTACCAGACGTCCACTGCCTTTGCCCCTTTAGATTACCCCACTCCCCGATTCCGTTCCAGCATGAAAGAGCATCCATCCGCCATCTGCGTCATCCTTCCTAAAAAGAGGCTCCCCTTGGCCAGGAAGAAAACCCGTTCCATCTTCCCCTGCCGCATCCGGTCTACGGCATGCCCCAGGAAAGGAACAGCCGAGGCGATGTGTCCCTGCGTGGGGGCAAAACCGGGCATCCCATGCCTCTCGACAAACCGGGGGAGGTCGGCAGGGGTGATTTCCTGGCGCAGGGCGGCCAGGCCTCCGATGACCCGGTAGTTGAGTAAGGGCACATTCCCACTGCCGGCCGGTTCCGTAATCTCCGGGTTGTGTAGCTCGGTGGCATACTTATCGATGTCACAGAACCTCATCTGCAGGCGTTGCAGCGGTTCGGCGACCAGTCGCTCATAGATCGCCTGCTGCGAGGAACCTGCCTGCACCGGGTGGTGTCCCAGCGAGTCGAAACGGATCACGGGTGAGTATCCATCGTCTTCTCCTACCAGTACGGCCATCCCGGCGAGCACATCCTCTAAGACCGGCTGATCATGCTGCAGATGACCACGAAACTTCATGCCGAGTTTGGCCAGCGAACACCCTGCCACCACCGCCACCTGGGGAAAAACCTGGGCCCGCACCAGGCTACCGGCGATGGTGAGCGCATGGAGGGGTCCACAGCAGAAGCCTTTGATATCTACCCCGCTGGCCCCCAGGCATCCACTCATCTCGGCAATCGCCTTGGCCAGGTTCCCCCCACCCCGCTGGTATCGATCCCCTACCGCTTCCTCCCCACTATTCAAGACATAGCCGATCGTATGCGGATCGATCCCTTCCTCTCCCAGCAGGGTGCGCAGCGCCATGGTTGCGGTTGCTTTACAGGCCAGGTTTTCCAGCAAGACCCCTGCCTCCAGGGTGGGGTCCTCTTCGTGGGCGCGATGCATACACCCGATCAGCCTCCCCCCGGCCAGGTATAAGGGACGGGCCTGTCCCTCTCCCTGTACAGCCGCCTCGATCCGTGAGTAAGGAAGCCCCGCTCCCAGCCGCTCCAGATCGGTCTGGGTGATGTAGGGGTGTTCTTTCAACCGGTGTCCCACCTGCCGGGAGAATTCCTCCTCCAGCCAGAGCAGATCAAACAGGTCACAGATCTTGAGCCAGCCGTAAAACTCCTCCTCCGGCATGATCTCCCCGTGTGGGCCTCGTCGCTCTCCCCCCTCTTGCACCTGGAACCAGGGCTTTGCCTGGTGATGGAGCTCATCCGGATAGAGGCTCCCTAGAAAAACCTGATGCGGGGGATAGGCCACTGCGGCTGCATAGGACCGGAGATGCGCCTGCAGGGTCTGGAGTAAAGAGGAATCGCGTCGCAGTTCACGT
>RFHZ01000593.1 GCA_003696125.1 Nitrospinota bacterium | reverse complement strand
GGTTCAGGACAGGGTGGTGGTGCGCATCAGCGATACGGGGACCGGCATCGATGCAGACACGCTGGGCAAGATCTTTGATCCCTTCTTCACCACCAAGGGGGGAAGCAACTCTGGTCTGGGCTTGAGCACGGTGTACGGGATCATCAAGCAGCACCAGGGGGAAATCTCGGTCGAGAGTAAAGAAGGGAAGGGAACCACCTTCTGGCTCCGTTTCCCCATCGATAAGAGCGTCTCTTCTCCCCCTCCCTCGGCTACCGCGACGAATCCCTCCACCACGGCACGTATCCTGGTGGTTGACGATGAGGCCATGATTTGTGACATTGTGGAGGAGGCCCTCTCCTCTTACGGCCATCGGGTGCGCAAAGCCTATAGCGGGTACGAGGGGATCAACTGCTTCCAGGAAGAGCCGTTTGATCTGGTCCTCACCGATCTCAGCATGTCCGAGATCAATGGCTATGCGGTTACCCGGCGCATAAAGGCGCTCAACCCCGCTGTCCCGGTGGTGTTGATGACCGGCTGGGGAGAGAGCATCGATCAAACCGAAGCCAGGGCGCAAGGGATCGATTATATCCTCTCCAAACCCTTTAACGTCTCTGACCTGGTGTTGCTCGTCGAGACCATGCTGGTCAAGCCTCATCAGAACTGAATCTGGTTCTCCTCCCCCCTGTTTCCCCCTGATCGCAGGCCCCCAGAGGGAGAGCCTCTCGACAGGACCATCCTGCCGTCGAGAGCCCGGTGCTTTGTCCTTTCAGAGAAAACCGTTGCTTCCCATGCGGTTTTGCGCTATGGTAAAACATACCGGTAGAAGAGGTTGGTAGCAAGGGGATCGCATACAGTGGATGAAGCAGGTTGTCGATTTTTCTGGTCAGAGAAAGGAGGAGATAGCATGCAACTCAATCGGGATATTGCCATTACCTGGCTGGGACACTCCACGTTCAAGATCGAGACCCCGGGGGGAAAGACCATGATCATCGATCCCTGGGTCCAGCAGAATCCGGCCTGCCCGGAAGAGTTGAAGAGGGTGGATAAGCTCGATATCATGCTGGTCACACATGGGCACTTTGACCATATCGCCGATGCGGTCGAGCTGGGCAAAGCCCACAAGCCGAAAGTGGTGGGGGTCTACGAGACCTGCCACTGGCTGGCCAGCAAGGGGGTAGAGAACACCAGCGGGATGAACAAAGGGGGGACGCAAAACGTCGATGGCATCAACGTCACCATGGTACACGCCGATCACAGTTGTGGTATCCTGGACAATGGCCAGATCATCTACGGCGGCGAAGCGGTAGGGTATGTGGTCGAGTTTGAAAACGGCTTCAAGATCTATCATGCCGGAGATACCAATGTCTTTGGCGACATGCGCATCATCGCCGAGCTCTATCGCCCTGACCTGATTATGCTCCCTATCGGGGACCTCTATACCATGTCCCCGCGAGAGGCGGCCTATGCCTGTCGTCTCCTCTCGGCCAAAATGGTGATCCCGATGCATCATGGGACCTTCCCGGCCCTCACCGGTACCCCGGCCAAGCTGCGGGAGCTGACCCAGGATATTCCTGGACTGGAGATCATCGAGCTTAAGCCGGGAGAGACCTTAAAGTAAACCGGTACCCGGCGGGGGAAGGAGAGAGCGGGTAGAGAGGGCCTCAGTAGCGGTTGATCACATCGATCATCTGTCGCAGGCGGCCGAAGTTCCTGCGGTTGAACCGCAACACGAGCCGGGGGAGATGGGCGATCTCCGGTTCGTTACTCTCCTCGGGAAGGGCCCCACTCGCTTCGATCTTCCCCGCCGCCAGCAGATCGGTGAAATCGTGGTTGAGGGTGTCGAGGAGTTCCGGGCTGATCGAGTGATTGACCCGGATGACCAGGAGATCTTTCACATAGCGCAGGGAATGGTAATTCCGGTAAAAGGTGTCGATCTCCTCGACCGCCTCTTCCACGTCTTCCGTGATCTTGAAGAGGGAGAGGTCATCGGGGGAGATCCGGCCCTTTTGCACCAGGTGTTCCTGGATGAAAGCCTCCCAGGTACGCCAGTACCGTTCTTGCGGGCTATCGATAAACACCACCGGCATGGGATCGCTCTTCCCGGTTTGCAGGAGGGTTAGGGCTTCAAAGGCCTCGTCATGCGTGCCAAACCCTCCGGGAAACATGGCAAAGGCATCGGTCTCTTTGACAAAGATCAGCTTGCGGGTAAAGAAGTATTTGAAGGTGATCAGCTTGGGGTCGTCGGCGATGATGGAGTTGGCGACCTGTTCAAAGGGGAGGCGGATGTTTAACCCGAAGCTCATACGCCGCCCGGCCCCATCCTGTCCCGCCTTCATGATCCCTTCCCCAGCCCCGGTAATCACCATATAGCCCCGCTCTACCACCCGCCTGCCAAACTCGACCGCCTGTTGATAGACCGGATCATCGGGCTGGGTGCGGGCCGAACCAAAGATGCTGACCTTGCGGTAGTTGCGGTACGGTTTGAAGACCTTAAAGGCATACCGAAGCTCCTTCAGCGCGGTGTTGAGGATCTTCAGATCGCCCCGGTCGGCGCGATCTCCCACCAGGCGCAATGCCGTGAAGATAATCTCTTTCACCAGATCGGCATCAGAACTCTCCCCATACGTATGGATCAGATGCATGATCTGATCATCCACTGTGTTGTTATCCGTGCTCGTTGTCAGTGCCATCGCTTCTCCTGCTCTCTGAGATCTCCTCCCAGATCCTGCAACCATAGGCATATTGACACCCCTACACCCCTTTTGTCCCTGGAGGCTTATATCATAGCACAGGTGTCCCGCATTTTCATCTCCCTGGCAGGGATTTTATAGAGCAAAGATCGTACCATTTACTCCCTGCGGATCCAGATGCGCACGAACATTTCCGGCCGGATTTCGGGGGGCAGGGTATCGGTAAAGACGATCTTTACCGGATAGAGAAAGGCCGGGAGTCGGGACGGAGAGCGGACCCGCTGCGGGCCTACCCGGAGAGGATGTTCGAGAGGGGAGGGAGGAGGAGAGGGGAGCCTGATCTGTCCCCGGTATTTTTGCGGCCTTCCTCCCTCAATGGAGAAGAGCACAGGCTGTTTGTCGTGAAGGGTGGAGAGTTCTGCTCCGCTGACATAGGCTTCTATCCAGGTCTCTTGGGGATCGATGAGGGTGAGGATCACGTCGTTGGGATCTACCACCTCACCCACCTGCCGGTCGATCCCGAGGACGCGACCGCTCCGTGGGGCGTAGATGACGGTTTGTTGCAGGCGTGACCTGGCCTCGGCTACCTGGGCGGTGGCCTCCTCGACTGCGAGGCGTAAGAGCTCTGCCTCTTTTTCTCGTTGCTGGCGAAAATGACGAATGGCGGCTTTGGCCTGGGCCAGGAGTCTCCTCGCACCTTGTACGGCAGCCTCGGCTTCTGATCGTTCCGCCTGGGCTGCCGCATAAGAGGCCTGCGCCGTCTTCCAGTCCAGGAGTGCCTGTTCCCATTGCGCCCGGGTGATGGCCCGTAACAGGAACAGCCTTTCCGCCCGTTCTTTATCCTTTTGCGCCTGCTTGCGCAGAAGATCGGCTTTTTCCTCCATGGCCAGGGCCTTACGATAGCGTTCCTCGGCCAGATCGAGATCCCGCTGTGCCGCTGCTACCCGGATCTGTAAGGAGGGATCGAGGTCCATCTGTTGCCAAGCCTGTAACCGGGACCGGGCCTGGGCCAGGCGGATCTCTGCCCGGGTCAGTTCGGCCTTGAGCCCGGTATCATCGAGCTTTACCAGGAGTTGCCCCTGTTCCACCTCCTCCCCTTCCCGCACCGAAATCAGGGTGATACGACCGGTGAGCGGTGAGCTGATTCTGATCTGGGTGGCCACGATCCGGCCGGTGGTGATGATCCAGCCGTGCTGCCAGTACCAGTAGTAGGCGAAAAGAGCGGCGATCCCGATGAGAAGAACGAGCAGGAGTCCTCCCTTGAGGAGACGGCGCTTCGGTGTGGGAGGCCTCTGGCCGGCTGGTGGAAAGGGGGGAGGCGGCGGGGTGCGGAGTCGGCGAAGACGCATGGCTCTCTTCCTCTACCTGAGCGGTACCCTTCTTCCCGCCAGGGCCGGGACTGGCCGGCTGTGAGATGACCGGGAAAGGGGGGGAAGAGAGAGGAAGCGGATGCGGATTCCACGAGGAGTCTGCACGTGATAGGCGACCCTATCCCCTGCCGGCGACTTATACAGCAAGGGAATGGCTGCGCGCCGGAGGAGGCGAGGCAGGGAGGAGGGGAGATCGAGCTGGTAGAGAGCGGTTTTGCCGGGAGCGGTTTCCCCCACATAGAGAAGCTGCTTTTCACTGAGCCAGAGCGGCCCCTGGGGAGAAGGGACGCCATTTTTGGCCAGGAGGCGAAGCGCATAGGTGCCGTGCAGCGAGAGGAGGTAGATCCCCTGGTTCTGTTGCAGGGGGAGCGGGGCAGAGAAGGCCAGGGCTTTCCCGTCTGGTGACCAGGAGGGGCAGAGGGGAAAGGGGCTGAAGAGATAGGTGAGACGGGTAAGCGCCTCTGGCGCAGGGGAGAGACGGTACAGATCGAAGCGGTTCCCCTGCCGGGCGGTAAAGACGATCTCTCTACCGGTGGGCGACCATACCGGACAGGTGATGGATTGCAGAAACGAGGCAGAGGGGAGCTCTCTCTCCCCACCCACCTCCCACAGGAGGAGCCGTTTCTGGCGTTTATAAAGGACCTGGAGTCGATGCGGAGCAGGAGAAAGGGCCAGGGCAACTCCTGGGAACTGTTTAATCAGGCGTGCCTTTCCCCCCCTGTTCCGGTGGTAGAGGAGGGGAGGCTCTGGAGAGAGCAGGAGGAAGTAGTGCTCCGTATCGGTAGTCCAGCGAAAGAGGAGGGAGGGGAGGGAGCGGTCGAACAGCGACCGCACTCCCCACTTCCCCTCGGCAATGCGGTGCTGTTCCCCCTGGGGAAAGGAGGAAATCCAGAGTTCGTCTCGATCCGGAAAGTGCTTCTGGAGGGCATAGGCATTCCCCCGGGGAGCCCAGGCGAGAAAGAGGTGATCTGCCGGTGCCGTCTCTACTTCTACTGCTTGCCGGTGATCTTCTTTCTCCCTCGAGACCGTGCCTGCCGGTGTGATCGGGGTTAGGGGAAGGCCTGCTCCCCTTTCGGCCACCAGTTGCAAGGACGGTTCCTCTGCCGGTCCTGCCGGAGGGGGAGGGCTCTGGGGTGATGAGGGGTGCAGGATTAAACGCTGGTAGCGCTCGTAATCGTGTATGGCCACACCACGGAAGCTCTTCTTTTCGGCAAATTTCCCCTTGACCACCTCGATCAAGGTCTCCAGTCGCTTTTCTCCGGGCAGGGTGGCGGAGGAAAGATGGGAGGGATCAGCACTCAGGCCGATCCAGATCCCTTTCCCCTTTTGCTCGGCCCACTCTAACTCGGGTTGGCTCACCGCTATGACCTTCTCTGCCCGGCTTTGATAGGCCATGAGCACAACCTGATCGGCCAGGGAGAGGACGGTGGCAAAGAGGGTGGATCTCCCCACGGCAATCCGGTCAAACCAGGCGGGCAGGTCCAGTACCAGGGGGAGACCTGCTGGTACGCGCAGACGGATCTGTCGCAGGAAGGCCAGATAGTACCGGATCAGCTCGTCTTGTTGGCCGCTCTTCCACTCTGCCAGCGTGTAGGGCTCGATGTCGAGATGGATGGCATCGAAGCGAGAGGAGGGGGGGCTCTCCTGGTGGAAGCGGTGCACGGCCCGGAGGAAGGCGAAGGCTTTCGGGTACTGATAAGGGAAGATCCAGGTCGGCCCCCCGTTCAGCGCGTGCACGGTAAGGCCACGTTGATGGGCGAGCCGCAGAAAGAGGCGAAAGGGGAGGGGATTCTCCTGCAGTTGCCGGGTGGAGGTAAACAGAAAAACGGTGCGGATGCCTCTGGCGGCGGCAAAATCGAGGAAAAAGGTCCTCTCCTGCGGCTCCTGGAGGAAGGCCGGGTGCCAGACCCACAGGGCACGATCCGGGTG
>RFHZ01000592.1 GCA_003696125.1 Nitrospinota bacterium | reverse complement strand
GAAATATACACTCCCGACGCGGAACGTCGCCAGCTCACCGTGCTCTTCTGTGATCTGGTCGATTCGACCACACTGGCTGGTCAGCTCGATCCGGAAGACCTGCGCGAGGTCATCCAGGCATATCAGGCAGCCTGTGCTGGGGTGATCGAGCGCTTTGAGGGGCATATTGCCCAGTACCTGGGGGATGGATTGTTGGTCTACTTCGGTTATCCGCAGGCGCATGAAGATGATGCCCGGCGGGCAGTACGGGCTGGCTTGGGAATGGTGGATGCCCTGGGGATCCTGAATACCCGGTTAGAGCAGGAGTACGGAGTGAGACTGGCAGTACGGGTGGGGATGCACACAGGGCTGGTCGTGGTCGGAGAGATGGGTGCAGGAGGGAGACAGGAACAGTTGGCTCTAGGGGAGACACCGAACATTGCCGCACGACTCCAGGGACTGGCGGCACCGGATACGGTAGTCATGGGTGAGGCAACGTATCGACTCGTCCAGGACGCTTTTACAACAGAAGACTATGGCAGCCATGCGTTAAAGGGGATCGCCGGACGGCAACAGGTCTATCGGGTGGTGCAAGCAAAGGGGACCCAGCGTCGTGTAGAGATTCCCGATGCCTGGAGACGGGTTCCCCTGGTCGGACGAGACACAGAGGTGATGTTGCTTCGGGAACGATGGGCACAGGCCAAGGCAGGGCAAGGGCAGGTCGTACTCCTCAGTGGCGAAGCCGGGATTGGGAAGTCCCGGTTGGTACAGGCATTGAAAGATCATATCGCGGAAGAAGTCCATACATGCCAGGAGTGCCGATGTTCCCCCTATCACACGAACAGTACCTTCTTTCCACTGCTTGAGCTGTTGCGACACACGTTGCACTGGCACCCTCACGATTCCGCGGAAGAAAAATTGCACAAGCTGGAAAAGACCCTTGCCCAGAAGCACCTGGACATCAAGACCGCCCTACCACTCTTTACCACGCTCCTCGCCTTACCACTCCCGGAGGATCAGTATACTCCTCTCCCCTCCCCGTCCCCACACCAACGACACCAGACGATGGACGCATTCCTCCAGATTATGTGGGCCTTGACTGTGGAGCATCCGGTCTTGTTCATTCTCGAAGATCTCCACTGGATCGATCCCTCGACCCTGGAACTGCTGGACCGCCTCATCGAACAGGGGAGCACCAGGCGTCTCTTGCTCGTGTTGACCTGCCGTCCAACCTTTCATCCCCCCTGGCCGCTGCGCGAGCATCTGACCTTTCTACCCCTGCGTCGGGTATCTCGTCATCACGCGGAACAGATGGTCGCACGGATCACCGGGAACAAACCACTGCCAGCAGAGGTACTGGAGCAGATCGTGGTCAAGACCGATGGGGTGCCCCTGTTTGTGGAGGAACTGACGAAGATGGTCCTGGAATCCGGCTGGTTGAGAGAAACGGCTGTAGGCTATACCCTCGCCCGTCCGCTCCCGACGCTGCCGATTCCTGCGACCCTGCATGATTCGCTCATGGCGCGGTTGGATCGGTTAGGCACGGCCAAGGGGATGGCCCAACTGGGGGCGACTATCGGGAGACAGTTTTCTTATGAGCTCCTCCAGGCGCTTGCCCCAAGAGACGAATCGACGTTGCAACAGGAATTGGGTCGATTGGTAGCCGCAGAGCTGCTGTATCAGCGAGGGGTCCCACCGCATGCGACCTATCTCTTCAAGCACGCGCTGATCCAGGAGACGGCTTATCAGTCGTTGCTGAAGAGCACCCGACAACAGTACCATCAACAGATTGCACAGGTGTTCGTCGCACGTTTTCCCGAGACGGTCGAGACCCAGCCAGAACTGGTGGCGCACCATTACACGGAAGCGGGTCTCTCTCGACAGGCTGTTGAGTATTGGCAGCGAGCCGGTCAGCACGCTATTGAACGCTCAGCCCATCTGGAAGCCATAGAACATCTCACCAAAGGGCTGGCGGTACTCAAGGCCCTGCCGGATACGCCAGAGCATACGCAGCAGGAGTGCAATCTACAGATCTCGCTGGGTTCGGCGTTGATGGCAGCGAAAGGCTGGTCTGCTCCAGCAGTGGAACAGGCCTATATGCGAGCGCGGGAACTCTGTCAGCAGATGGGAGACTCCCCTCAGTACTTCTCGGTGCTGCGGGGACTGTGGACGTTTTATAATGTGCGAGGGAAGTTACAGGCCGCCTACGAACTGGCGGAGCAATGCCTCACCCTGGCCCAGCGAATGCCAGACCCGGTTTTCCTCCTCTGGGCGCACCAGATGCTCGGGGCTACGCTATTCTTTCGTGGTGCGTTACCCCTTGCCCGGACCCATCTGGAGCAGGGGATCGCCCTCTACGATCCTCAGCAGTCCTCCTCCCAGGCCCTCCGTGCTTTACATGCGACGGTAGTCAGCTACGGGAACCTGGCCGAAATCCTGTGGTGTCTGGGCTATCCAGACCAGGCGCTGCAGCGACTTCAGCAGGGCATTGCCCTGGCTCAAGAACCGTCTCGTCTCTTCAGTTTGGCGTATGCCCTGGACCTGGCGGCCCGGCTTCATCAATTCCGCCAGGAGAAGCAGATAACACAGGAAAAGGCCGAAGCAGTCATCACCATCGCACGCGAGCAGGGTTTTCCCCTCTTGCTGGCGAGAGGAACGATTGTGAGAGGCTGGTCGCTGGCGGCACAAGGGCAGGTTGAGGAAGGGATAACGCAGATGCAGGAAGGAATGGAGGCCTATCGGAGCATAGAAGCGAAGGTGGGAGAGGTGTATCATCGTGCCCTCCTGGCCGAGGGGTATGCAAAAAGGGGGCACCCTGCAGAGGGGGTGCGTATACTGGATGAAATCCTGACACCAGGTAGCAGGCTCGAGGAGCATCGATGGGAGTCAGAGCTCTATCGACTCAAGGGGGATTGCTTGCTGCACCTGGGTCCGGAGAAGAGTGCTGAAGCAGCATCCTGCTTCCAGCAGGCCCTCGACATCACCCGCCGTCAACAGGCCAAGTCGCTGGAGCTGCGAGCCGCCATGAGTCTGTGTCGTTTGTGGCAGCAGCAGGGCAAGCGTCGAGACGCCTATGATCTCCTTGCCCCGATCTATCACTGGTTCACCGAGGGGTTTGAGACAAAGACCCTGCAGGAAGCGAAGGTATTGCTCAAGGCACTGGCCTGCGAATAGACAAAAGGGGCTATTCTCCTCCTGTGCAGGAGAGATCAGAGGCAACAGGGTCTTGCCTTGAGGGAACTCATGGGCGGAATCGAGGTTGTTGCTGTTGGACAGATCAGAATGGTATTTGGGGTTCCTGTTGTCAACTCGTGCGGGTTTTCAGGGTTGAGCGTATAAGCATCTACGGGCAGGGAGATGACATGAACAGGTATCTCTCACACAAGGGAGGGAAGTGATGTCAAAAGAAAAAGTGCTGGATATCATCTTCGGGAGATGGCGGAGCCAGATCCTCTATGCTGGAGTCAAGCTCGGAGTTTTCGATGCGCTACGAGAGGGACCTCAGCAGGCAACGACAATTGCAACCACGTTGGCGCTGGATCCAACGCTGTCCTATCGACTCTTGAGAGCCCTGGGCTCGTTGGGGTTGTTGAAAGAAGACCACCATCAAACCTTCTCCCTTACGGCTCTGGGCGAGTTTCTTTGCCAGGACCATCCCGAAACATTGCAGGGAATCACTCTGCTGGAAGAAGGGCCGGTGCACTATGCGTTATGGAAACACCTGCCCGCGATGATTCAAGAGGGGAAGCAAAATGCTTTTGTGCGGGAATTTGGGCTTATGGGCTTTGCGTACGCGACGCAGAATACGGAGTACGCCGCCGTCTTCAATATGGCCATGAGCAGTTACTCCCGCATGGAGACCGCCATGGTACTGGCTGCTCTGACTCCGTACGATTTCTCACGTTGTACCCACCTGTGCGATGTGGGGGGTGGTCATGGGCACCTGTTGTGTAGCCTGCTGGCTCAATACCCTCACCTGCAGGGGACGGTCCTGGAACGGGGCAGTGTCATTGAAAACAGGGCGCTGCTGTGGGCAGAGAGGATGGGGGTAGGGGACCGGTGTACCTATGTGGCCGGCGACATGTTCACTGCTGTACCGCCGGCAGATGCGTATATCCTGAAACACATCATTCACGACTGGAACGACGAGGAATGTATGCAGATCTTTTCCGCTATTCACAAGGCTGCTGCCCCTGATGCCCGGGTCTTGATCGCCGAGTATGTGGTTCCCGGTCCGGAAACACCTCATCTCTCCAAACTCTTCGATATGCACATGCTGTGCTGGGGAAGCGGGTGTGAGAGAACGACCGAAGAATATGCAGACCTGCTGGAGAAAGCGGGTTGGACCTATAGAAAAACGTGGTCTGCGCCTGCCCACCCGATGAGTGTCATCGAAGGAGCGAAGGTATAGGATGGGCGGATAAGGCGAACACAAGGATCTCGTTGTACTCTAGGGGCTGAGCAGGTCTGCTCAGCCCCTGAAGGTGTCCTGTATGCATAGTCTCAAGGGGGTGAGAAACAGATCGGCAACAGGGATGATGATATCCGGGAGGGCTTCCGGAGAGACGGTGCTCTCTTCTATGTGTTGATAAATCGCATAGGCAGGCTGTGGCGTGTGATACCGCTCCAGGCGCTTTTGTACCACATCGACTATCCATACTTCCCGGATACGATACAGGCATACAAGGGAATTTTTCCCAAGTGGTCATGCTGTCGGCGGTGCAGATCCCATTGCCAGGAGAATCTTGCACCGCCAGATTCCTGCTTCTACCCATGCTCATTGCCAAGATCGTCTCTACTGCATTGCTACTCCTTGCAATGACCGATCCATAATAATCGGAGCGGTGTCAGTGTGTGCAGGCACGTTCGAGATCGGCGTGCCGGTAGCGATGCCGATACCCTCCATCTTCGTGGGTCTCCCACAGGCCTACCAGCCTGCGCCGCTGTTCCGGGGTAAGCAGGGCATGGAAGGCTTCCAGGGAGTCGAGGAAGACCTCCACTCCCCTGTCGAGCTTTGCCTGTTCAGCCCTGAACGCTGCCTGGATCACGGCGGTATCGAGGGTCTCCCGGCCCAGTTGCTCCCTGACCATCCCCCGGCTGTCCTCCCTGTCGCTACACAGCGCCTGCCGTTCTTGCTCCAGGCGGAACATTATCTCCTCAAGCGTTGCGCGCTGGGTGTCATCGAGTTGCAATGTTGCTGCCACCTGCTCGACCATGCTGTGGAGTCCTCGAGTCTGACTCCCCTGGCGCCATCCTCCCCACACCAGGGCGGTCAGCAGCAGCGCTGCCACCATGATACCGGTGATGATCCTCCTCTTGGTGTTCATACCTGCCTCCTTTCTCTTTCCGCATCATGATGCGATCGGGTTGTGGTGCTCTGATATCTGTTTCCCCTCCTCCGGACCAGCTCCCGCAGGCCCAACGCCATGAGGAGCAGGGGCCAGACGAGCTCCTCTCCTCCTGCCGTTGCCGGGATCCATCCGACCTGTTTCGCCAACCAGAAGCAACCGATACCGGTTACCAGGAGCCCGGTAAAGTGGTGGAAAGTCCCTGACCTGGTGTCCTGACCCTGGTCGGGGTCTTGAGTGGTCATGATGCACCTCCTTTGATTTAGATGCTAAACTATTGGTGAAAAAAAATTAGCGATGCCCTTCCTGCTCATGGGCCGCCATGCGTGCTCTGCTCTGATCCAGATAGGCTTCCAGCCAGGCAAACATGTGCAACAGGAAGGCCACCTGCTCGTCCGGGTACTTCGCCAGCTCTTCCTGCAGATGCCGTACCGTCTCTGCGTTGATACGCTGGTGCTGCGCGTAGATCTCTCGTCCCAAGTCCGTCAGCGCGATGAGCACCTCTTTGCTATTTTTCGGGTCTTTATAGCGCCTGATGACCCCCTTTTTCTCGAGCCGGGAGGCGATTTGCGAGATGGCACCCTTCGTGACCCCTGCCAGCCGGGCAAAGGCGGTGATGTTCAGATGTGGATGGCTGCCAACGATATCGAGCAGGTGCCGCTCGGAATGGTAGAACCGGTGGGGGGTCCCATAGCGCAGGGGATACTTCTCCAGCGCGTTATACTTGTTGACGAGCCGGATAAACCGCTCCAGGAGTTCTCTACTTGCCGTGCTCTTATCCATGCCCACATTGTATAGCAGCTAAACGATATTGTCAAGAGAAAATGTGCTCTCTCTGTCTCGAGGGTGTAGAAACGTGGATAATGCGTTATCGCCAAAGCTCGCCGAGACGTTGCAGCAGGTAGACCATGATGCCACGCATGTGGGGGATTATGGATAGAGGATGTTTAGAATTTCGATAGTCCCTACCCGGGGAG
>RFHZ01000591.1 GCA_003696125.1 Nitrospinota bacterium | reverse complement strand
GGGATTAAGGGATTACTTAGGTGAGAAAAATGGGGTGATAACCTGAAAGAGCGTCAAAAGATTCTTCATGCTTTTAGAAAGTAATGACCATTGTAGGGCGGGTGGTCGGGTGAGAGGGAGAGGCAAAATTGTAAAGAAATCCGACACTCTGAAGAGGGTCCAAAACGGGTAATCGAAATAACACTATATACAACAATTGGTTACGAGGCGGTAGCGGTGAGGGGAAGGTGTAAAATTTTCCGACACCAGTGCCCAACCGCTGCAGATTTTTGCATGCTGTCTCAACCTTGCTCTCTGCTGCCAGTACGTCCAGTTCTCCTGAGTAACCGCTCCAGGTCTTTGCGGATCAGGGAGGGGAGGCTAAGGGTATCCGCAGGCTTGTTTTCCCCGCAGGAACGTGATAGGGTAGGGTGGTTTTGATTCAGAGGGCATTATTCTGTCTGCCGGGATACCGGTAAGCGAGCACGAAACCCTGCAAAAGAGAGGAGAAGCAAGTCATGGGAAACGGACAGGGAGGATTACCGGTAGAGACCGTCCTTCTCAATGCCAACGTCATCACCATCGATCCCCAGCAACCCCGGGCAGAGGCGGTAGCCATCCACCAGGGGAGGTTTGTGGCTGTGGAGAGGACAGAGGAGATAGAGGGGCTGATCGGTCCCCAGACCCAGGTCATCGATCTGAGCGGGAAGACGGTGGTGCCCGGCTTTATCGATGCCCATATCCATGTCCTGAGCAGCGGCATCCGCCATGTCATGGCCGTCGATTGCGATCTGCGCTCCCTCACCGAGATCAAGCAGGCACTGCGAGAACGGGCACAGAAGACACCACCAGGAGAGTGGGTACAGGGCTTCAAGTTTGACGACACCAAGACTGCGGAGAATCGTTTTCTCACCCGGCAGGATCTGGACGAGGTAAGCACCGCGCATCCGATCTTTGTCAGCCACCGGGGCGGGCATGTCTACTTCGTGAACAGCAAGGCCTTTGAGGTCGCCGGCATCACCAAAGAGACCCCCGATCCCCCAGGGGGGAAATACGAGCGAGACCCGCAGAGCGGTGAGTTGACCGGGATCATTCTGGAGCGGGCGGCCGAGCGGTTCCGCAACGAGCTGTTGCCCCCGGTAACCCCGGCCGATCGACGCGCCGGTCTCCGCCTCATCTGCCAGATGTTTAACAAGGCGGGACTGACCAGCGTACACGATGCCATCGTCGATCATACCCACCTGCAGACCTATCAGGAGGGACTGGCGGAAGGAGAGCTGACGTTGCGGGTCTATATGCTCATCTGGCATACCTATCTCGACGACCTGCGACGTGCCGGTCTGCGTACCGGTTTTGGCAACGAGATGCTCCGGATCGGTGGCATCAAGTTCGTCTCCGATGGTGCCATCTCCGGTCGTACCGCCTACCTCTCGCAGCCCTATGTGGGGAGCCAGGATGATCGAGGCATCCTGGCCATGCAACCAGACGAGCTGGAAGAAGGGGTAATGCGGGCGCATGAGGCCGGTTTTCAGGTCTGCACCCATGCCAACGGTGATGCCGCCATCGAGATGACGCTTACCGCGTACGAAAAGGCGCTCGCTGCTGCTCCCCGTCCCAACACCCGGCACCGTATCGAGCACTGTACCGTGGTGAATCCCCGTATCCTGGAGCGCATGAAAGCCCTCGGCTGTATCGCTACCCCCTTCTGCACCTATATCTATTACCACGGGGAGAAGATGAAGTACTATGGTGAGGAACGGGTGGAGTGGATGTTTGCCCAGCGTTCCTTCCTGGACTCCGGGATCATCTCCACCGGGGCCACCGACTACGTCCCTGGTCCTTATGAACCGCTCATGGGGATTCAGAGCTGCGTGACCCGCACCGACAGTTCCGGCAAGCTCTGGGGTCCCAGCCAGAAGATCAGCGTGGAAGAGGCGTTGCGTATCTATACGCTACACGGGGCCTATGCCAGCTTTGAGGAGCATCTCAAAGGATCCATCACGGTGGGAAAACTGGCCGATCTGGTGGTTTTAGGAGCCGATCCGTTGACCGTTGATCCCTATACGATCAAGGATATTCCCATCGAGAAGACCATGGTAGGGGGACGCATCGTTTACGAGGCGTAGAAGCTCACCCTTCTTCTGCCACCTCCAGGGCGAGTTGTTTCTGGGCACGGCGGATCTGGGAGAGTTCACGCCGTACCCCCTTTATCTGCAAGGTCAGGGCGCTCTTCTCCTGCAGGCGCCGGATGAGCCGGCCATAGACTCGATCAGCCTTCTGGAGTTGTTCGGTCTCCTGCGCGGTCCGGTAACGGTGGCTTACCTCCAGGAAGCGTTGCTGCAGGGTAGGGAGAGAGGAGAGGACACCCAGGTCAAAGAAGGCAAAATCCCGGGCCAGGAGCGTTTCTACCTTGCGCAGGCGCTTTTTCAGTTGCTGTTCCTTCTCCTGCCAGTACTCTGTACACCGCTGCCACCAGTGCTTGACATCATCGAGCAGGGTTTCCCACTCTTCCACCTCCATTGTGGAGCGGGTATAGAGGGTATGGTACCAGTGTTGCAGGAGCGGTTCCAGGCGGGGAAAAGCCCGGCGCAGCTCGGGGACGTGCTGGTAGTAGTAGCGGTGCAGGGGAAGCAGGATACGCCATCCCTGCTCATGCAGCATGGCGGTACGGGGACGCAGGGTGGTGGTGATTTTGATCACCCTGACCGTGGTTACCTGCTGTTTTCCCACCGTGCGTGTCCCCTGGTAGAAGGCCAGTCCGCTGGGGGAAACCGTCACCAGGGAGAGCGTATCCCAGCGAGGGGGAGGCTTCCCGTCCGGGATGTAAAAGACCGGTACCTCTGTCCCCTGGATGTACTCTACGCCTTGATAACGACGGAACGGCATCGGTTATCTCTCACCTCAGGTTACAAATGCCGGTCGAACCGTGGAGGCAAAGCGTTCCATGTCCTCGAGACGTTCGGAGAGAGAGTCACCGGTGAGGTCCAAGACGATATGCTCTACACCGAGAGCCTGATAGGTCCTGATGTCCTCCTGGATTTTGGCCGCGGTACCGGTAAAGGGGAGCTGGGTCGTATCCGCCGTATCGGTAAAGCGGAGGGGACAGCGAAAGGTGATGGCGATCTCCTGCGGGTCGCGCCCGTATTCCTGGGCCAGGCGACGCAGTTCCTGAATCTTGTCGGCCATCTCTGGCGGCAGGAGGTTGGCCGGTGGACGCAATCCGATCGGGTGCCAGGCATCTCCAAGCCTGGCGGTGCGCCGGATCGCTGCCCGGGAATGGCCACCGATCCAGATCGGGATATGCGGTTTCTGCACCGGTTTGGGGGCAAACCTGATCTGGGAGAAGCGGAAGAACTTCCCTTCGAAATGCGGATCGTCTTGCGTCCAGAGGATACGGAAGATCTGCAGATATTCATCCGTGCAGGCCCCTCGCTCCGCATAGGTATCGAGTCCCAGCGCCTGGAACTCCTCTTCCCACCAGCCCACCCCTGCTCCTAAGATGAGACGACCCTGGGAGAGGACATCCAGCGTGGCCAGCATCTTGGCGGTGACGATCGGGTTTCGATACGGGATGATCAGGACACTGGTTCCCAGGGCGATCCGTTCGGTACATCCGGCCAGATAGGAGAGGAGAATGAGCGGTTCCAGGTAATCCTGTTCCGCACCCCCTGGGAACGCTCCGCTGCGATCGTACGGGTACTGCGATCTGCTCTGGGTCGGGAGCACCACATGATCGCTGACCCAGACCGAATCAAACCCGAGTTCTTCCGCCTTTTGCGTTAGTGTTCTCACCGCTTCTCGACGTGCCAGCGGACCTCGCGAAGGCAGACTCCATCCGAATTTCATCTTTCTTCCTCCTTCTTGGTCACGGTGAGCTTCCGATCCTGTTCCCCTCCTCAGGAGATCTCGTCGATGAGGGTAGGAGAGATGATTTCCCCCATCATCCGGGCAAAAACGATCAAGAGGTAGAACGACCAGAACGGCCAGATGAGAAGTCCCAAAACACCGTTTAACAGGATGATTCCCGACAGCCCGATGATAACGGTGAAGAGTAGAGCAGTCGAGATGTATTCCCGGGCCACCAGTTGGATCTTCTGATAGATGCGGCTAAAGTGAAAGGCAGCGGCAAAGCGTCGCTCCACGGTAAAGCGGGCTATGGCCATCGGCAGGACGAGGTCCAGGGAGACCAGGGCCAGCAGGGGAGCCAGGGGAGGGATAATGAGGGAAAGGAGGAGGAAGAGGACCAGGCTGAGCAGGGCGTACACGATACCGATACCCAGCATATAGACCCCGGCCGCCAGATACTGTCGCCAGTCATCCCAGGTCGGCAGCTCCTCTTTGGCCGATTGGGAGAGGGAATCGATGAATACTTTATAGAGGTAGCCCCAGGCCACCAGATCGGCGATGGGGATCAGATTCAACAGTCCCCCGATCACCACCTTGGGGATCCACTTGGCATCCTGCAGAGGATACCGCATCGTATCGAAAAACACGCGTAGAATCTCTGACATCTATGCTCTTTCCTTTAAGTCTCGTCTCGTAAAGAGACCCGACGATAAGCATGGGTACAGGGGGGACCATCACTCAGAAACAGCTCGCCCCTATCCAGATCCATGATCACCGAACCGACCGACTCGATCTGTTCTGCCGGGGGTTTTTGGGGATCCGGATGTCGGCAGATGGAGTGGGGAAAGTTCACATGGTCGCGGAACAGTTCCTCCAGGTTTTTCCGATCGATCTTTCCTGGCCAGCGTTTCAGACGGCGATAGGCTCGAGAATCGCGGATAAGGGAATCGGGGAAGACGGTGAGCCCTACATCCCGGATACCGCTCAATCCAGAGGTGAAGTGGTTGGTATGGGTGAGGAATCCGTCGAGAGGATAGTGGTACCCCACCGCAGGGGGAGCGGCTTCCAGATCGATGGCTTCTCCCTCTACAGAAGCGAGGAGATAGTTGGCAGAAGAAGCACGGGAGGGGAGAATAACCGCGGCGATGGCCTCATCGAGCCGGCTGGCATCCAGGATCTTGCGCAGGATGACGTGAAAGGGAACCCCCTTTTCCCCCCGGTCCTGATCCGAAATCAGGGCATTGGCACATAGACCAATGCCGGCGCTGTTTAACCCGGTTTTGGCCAGGAGCCCGGCCTCGACAAAGGTGAGAAAATCAGGTTTATCCGGTTGTTTGACCTGCAAGAGGACACAGGAGGACTTGACCGCCGAGATCCAATCCCAGTTCTGCCCGATAAAGGTATGGCCGGAGACGGTCAGCTCAGGCAGGACAGCAACCGCAGTACAGCCACAGCAGATGTTGGCGGTCAGCATGATTTCGGTGCGGGCATTGAGGGCCAGGATTTCCTCCAGCCTTCGTCCCGCGCCATCCGCAATCCCCCGCATCTCTGCCAGGGCCTCTGGTGCATACGCCTCGATCTCCTCCATGTAGGCCTGGGCCCGGGCACAGGCATCGGGCCAGTCGAGATGGGCGAAATGGGCAAACGCCATCTTGTATGCCTCGATGGTAACCGTGATGCGATCCTGGGCTGCGTTTCCGTATTGGTGACCCCGGTCGTACGGCTCTCCTTCCACCCGGATGATAGGGAATCCCTGCTCCATGGCCGACTCTCCTCTCCTGGCGTTAATTCCCCATGACCGAATAGCCGCCATCGATAGGGATGGCGGTCCCGGTCACATAATCAGAAGCCGCGCTGGCCAGAAAGATGGCCAGCCCTCGCAGATCATCCGGTATGCCCCAGCGTTTGGCCGGGATGCGTTCCGAGATGGCCTGGTACCGTTCTGGAGCATTGGTGCGGATACCGGAGGTCATGTCGGTGACGATCCAGCCGGGGAGGACGGCGTTTACCTGGATATTCTGCGGGGCCCAGGCAATGGCGAGGCTCTTGGTCAACTGGACGACTCCCCCTTTGCTGGTGGCATAGACCGGCACGACACCACTGCCGAAGAGGGACATCATGGAGCCGATGTTGATGATCTTCCCTCCCCCCTGCCGTTTCATGACCGGGTAGACCGCCTTAGAGCAGAGAAACATCCCTTTCAGGTTGATGTCCATGACCCGATCCCATTCCTCTTCGGTCAGTTCCTCGGGAGGTTTACGCACCACGATGCCGGCATTGTTGATGAGGATATCGATGCGGCCAAAACGGTCCAGGGTGGTCTCCACCATGCGGGAGACATCCTCGGCCCGTTGCACCTCTACCTGGATGCCGAGGGCCTGGCGTCCCATCGCCTCTATCTCTTTGACCGTCTGCGACGTCTTTTCCTGATTGCGGGCTGCAATAACAATGTCCGCGCCTGCACTGGCCAGTCCCATAGCCATGCCCTTACCGATGCCCCCGTTCCCTCCGGTCACAACCGCCACGCGTCCCTGCAGGGTGAAAAGATCCAGACTCACACTTCCCTCCTTCTCCTTAAATAACCGCAGACCATGCTTCCTCGCACCTGTCCGGCGAGTGATGAATGATGAGGACTGAACGGGTAGGGGCGCAGCGCGCTGCGCCCTTACCAGACGTCCGGTGGCCTTTGCCCCTTTGTGCCTTATATCTTGCGTCTTTTTACCATACTCCCCGCCGGATTGCAAGTTTTCCCCCAACGGCCAGGTTATACCAGTTTCCCTTCGGCCGTTATCCGGTAACGCTCTCCCCGCCAGAAGACCCTGTTTCCCATGAAACTCACGCTCCAGAACAGGAAAGAGAAGAATTCTTTGCAGAGGAAAAGGAAGATATAGGAGCGCAGGGGAGGGCGCTCTCCCAGGTAACGGCAGTGAATGAAGAGGGCAGCGGAGAGGCGAAGGCTCAAGAAAAAGATCCAGAGGAAAAAGGACGACCGGGAAAAATCGTTCAGGAGGAGGTAGAGGGTGGCCAGCACGGTACCGTTGGTCAAACCGTAGAAGAAATAGCCGGTAGGTCGGCAGTTCCGGATGGTGCGGGCCCAGCGCACCTGTTGCAGAAAGAACTTCTGGAAATCGTGCTGGTGCACCCAGAGATCGACGAGATAGCGGGTGAGGTAGAGCGTGTATCCATGCTGCCGGATCTTGTATCCGAGATGGTAATCGTCGGCGAGATAGTCGGCCAGAGCCTGAAAACCGCCGATCTCCTGCAGGATATGGCGTCGGGTAGCGATGGCCGCTCCCAGGGCAAAGCTCAAACCCTCCAGTTGATGAGCAACGATGACCGAGGGGAGGAACTCGGTATTGACCCCTATGGCCTGGATCTTGGAGAAGATCGTCCCTTCTCCTCGCGCCCGATACGGGCAGGTCACCATGCCGACCCGCCGGTCCTGGAGCGGGGAGACGATGTGGCGGAGATAGTCGGATTGCACCCGGATATCGCTGTCGTTGCAGACAATCACCTCATATTTGGCCTCACGCCACATGTTATACAGGTTGTTGATCTTATTGTTTCTTCCGATCTTGCGATCCGAGATCACCAGCCGGATATCCTGCTGGGGATGAGAGGCGATCAGGGTTTCGATCAGGGTGCGGGCAGGGTCCTGGGGATCCATCAAGCCGAAGATCACCTCATAGCAGGGGTAGGATTGGGTACACAGGGTCTCAAAATTCTCGTACATCTGGGGATCGATCCCCTTTACCGGGATGAGGAGGGAGACCGGAGGGAGCTCTTCGCTCAGGAAGGGGGGATGGCGGAAGAAGGTGGAGAGGCTGAGAAGGGTCAGAAGGGTATAGCAGAGTGAAAACCCGAGACAGCCGAGGAGAAGAAGCTCCAATAGCCCTATCACGTCCTTGCCCTCACCAGGAACAGCACTACTTCTCACTCTCCCCTGGATTCTCGAACTCCAGGGGACACCGCTTCTATCCGTACTCTACCCAACCATACCAGAAGAGAAGAGTCCAGGCAAGCGTTTTCGTATACGATCCCTTTTTTCCCGCTCTATCCATCCGATAGCATGTTTTCCGATCACCACGGAGATGCAGGCTCTAGACCCGTTCGTACGGGTCAAAGAGCTTTTTATATTCATCCAGGGCAAAGCGATCCGTCATCCCGGCCAGGTAATCACAGACCACCCGGTGCAACTCCTCCTGTTGGAGGCGCTGGGCCACCGGGGGAGGGAGTTGCTGTGGATTCTGGATATAGCTTTCGAACAGGGCCTGTAAGATCCGCTGCGCCTTTTCCGCCATGCGGATGACGCGGTAATGCTTGTACAGGTGGTGATAGAGAAACTCCTTGAGCTCTCGATTCTGGGCTTCCAGCGCAGGACTAAACGTGACCAGCCGCTGGGAACAGCGTCGCACATCCTCCACGCTATGCACCTGGTGGGTGACGATATTCGTCTCTACCTGTTGGCAGAGGTCTTCAACGAGCGTGTTGATGATCCAGCGCACTGCCTGATGCCGTTGCATTTTGGGACCGGCATCAGGCGCGATCTTCCTGGCTGCTGCTACCGCCTCACGCCATAAGGTGACCTCCTCCAGGGCTTCCGCCCTGATCATGCCCGAGGCAAGGCCATCATCGAGGTCGTGGCTGTTATAGGCGATCTCATCGGCCACATCCACGATCTGGGCTTCGAGGGTGGGATGGCATGGCTGGCGTTCCTCTCCACTGTCCAGGTCGAAGTAGCGAGGTGAGTGCTTGTTCAGTCCCTCTCGTGTCTCCCAGGTCAGGTTCAAGCCGGGGAAATGCGGGTACTTTTGCTCCAGCACCTCCACGATGCGCAGGCTCTGGATGTTATGTTCAAATCCTCCATAATCTTGCATCAAGGCATTCAGGGTCCGCTCTCCGGCATGACCGAACGGGGTATGCCCCAGGTCATGCGCCAGCGCTATGGCCTCGGCCAGATCCTCGTTGAGGGCCAGGGCCCTGGCCAGGGTACGGGCGATCTGGGCGACTTCCAGGGAGTGGGTGAGCCGCGTGCGGTAGTGATCCCCCTCGTGGTTGACGAAGACCTGGGTCTTGTACTCGAGGCGCCGGAAGGCCTGGCTATGGATGATCCGATCCCGATCCCGCTGGAAGGCGAGACGAAAAGGGTGTTCCTCCTCTGCGTAGGTCCGGCCACGCGAGGCGGCACTGGTCATGGCATAGGGAGCCAGGAACTTCTGTTCCCGTTCTTCTAAGGCTTTTCGAGACATGCGATAGCTTCTCAACACCGGTAAGCCTTCCCTCCCTCTAGCGGACATAAATCGGATTACTATAGATCCAGGCGTACGGCTGTCGCCAGAGAGGGCGATAGACTTCGACACGATAGACTCCGCGTTCCAGGACCGGAAACTCGAGGGTCTCTCCCTGATGAATCTGCAACACCTTCCCATTCTTTACGAGGTGGATTTCTGCCGGCTGGGGGAGGGTGATCTCCAGCATCAATCCATCCCGCCAGGTGATCTCCTCTCCCATGATCACGCGGGCTTCTGGGGTATGGGGATGGAAAGCGGTAAAGGAGAATCCACGGGCATCGGCCAGGCATTCGTAAGCGATGAAGAGGTTTCCCCGGCGGAGGGCGGTATAGACGAGGGCCCTGTCCTGCGCTAAGGTTTTGGTAAAGGGGGTGGGGGTGAGGATGTGGACATTGACGGTCCGAAACAGGAAGGGATAGGGG
>RFHZ01000590.1 GCA_003696125.1 Nitrospinota bacterium | reverse complement strand
GTCCAAGGGTGGGTTTTGATGAAATCTGGGGTGGGTTTTGATGAAACTGGGGGTGGGTTTTGATGAAATCTGGGGTGGGTTTTGATGAAATCCAAAAATCTGCAACACTTGATTTTTCAATACCATACGATGTGTTTCGCCTGTGTCTCATATTTTTTCAGAGATTTTTCATACGTTTTCATATGTTTGCCTACGGCAAACACAACGCATAGTACACACAAAAGGGAGAAAAACAGTGTCTCGAGACCAGACGCAACACACCAATACTCCTCTCCAGCCATTAACAGCTCCAACACCAACTATACCAAGTGCTGATTATATCCCCGCTGAAGTGTCGGTAGAGAACATGGGGTATTTCACGCCATCCAGTACTCGAATCCGAGAGATTTTAACCAAGGAAAAACGCATTGCAGAAATTACACACTCGGATGGCAGTATAACGATTCTTAAGGTACGCATTCTGGCCAGTGGTGAGTATGGCTTACCGACCACGCGGGATCTCGACTACTATCGCGCTTTTCTTAAGCTCCTTGAGGAAACCATCAGTCGGGACGGAGTATTTCCAGAACCGATCCGCCTCCCCACCAAAACCCTGATCCATTACGCCGGCAAACAGGTAAGTCAAAAGGAAGTCCGAGAAGTCAAGAACTGGATCCGCCGTTTGCACCACACCGGTATTGTGGGACATGTGTATAATGCCCAACGCGGTGCGTACGATGAGTTGAGCGGTGAACCACTCTTTGCCAAATACCGGTTACGGGGACAACGTCTGGAGAATAATCGGATGGCAGAGACTAACTATGTCTGGCTGGCCTCCTGGTTTATCAAGAACTACTGGCATCATTATCTCCGCCCCATCGACTTTGCTTTTCATAAACGGCTTCGCAAGCCGATTGCGAAATCCCTCTATCCACTCTTAGAAACCGGATGGTATGCCTCTAATGGACAGCCGTATGCCAAGAGCTATCGAGACCTGTGCCAGGAATTTCTGCTGACCGTTCATCGTGCCCCTTCTCTCATCAAGCAGCAGCTTGATCCTGCCCACGAAGAACTCTACCGTGAGCACTTTCTAGCCCAATGGGTCTACCGTAAATCCACTGACAAGTCCGATTATATCATCACCTATTGGCCCGGAGAAAAATTCTTCCAGGATCAGCAAGCGCGCCTGGAACGCCGTGAACGCGCCGCCCAACTGGCCAAGAAAGCCGAGACTGCCAGCCGGCCAGCTCTGGCTGCAACCACCGAAGGCACGTTGCCATCCCGCTATCTCTTGGCCGAGATCCTTGAGGTCTGTGGCGATCGCCAAAACCAGGCCGCCTATTTCCGGTTGATTCAGCACTATCCGGAAGATCTCATCCGCATGGCCCTGTTCGAAACCCAGCAGGCCGACCGGGAAGGACGGATCAAAAAGAGTAAAGGCGCCTACTTTACCGATACCCTGAAACGCCTGGCCCACCCCTGACTGCTATGGAAGCACATGCACATCCGTTCTCGATACTCCGCTGATGAGGAGGTAGGGTATGGACCTTGACACCTGGCGTGCCGAGAATCCCCTGCGCCTGTGGCGCCTAGCGCATCAGCTTGGTACGCGCCAGGCAGCCCGACATCTGGGGGTCTCCGTTGCCAGCCTGTTGGCGTGGGAGCGAGGGGCCTGGACACCCCGAGAACGCACTTTCCAGAAACTCGCCCAGGGCATGGGGATCGCACAGGATATCCTCCAGCAGTGGTGGCAGGTCTGGCTCCAGGAGCGGACCGCGGTCTCCAGTTCCCCTCCTCTGGGGCAGGAACGACATCCAGAGTTAGTGGTAGAACTTCTCTGTACCCTGTTCCCGCTCAACACCCCGATGGCACCTGGAAACACTCTTCCCCCGGATCTCCTGCTGCGGATCAATGCCGTCTTGAAGCCTTACGGACTCTTCCTCTCCCAGTATGGCCGCATCATTACGCTTCGCAAGCAGTCATGAGGGAGGGAAGTGCCTGAGAGGTTGGCCAAGCCATAGGAGAGGTCACGGGAACAGGATCACCTGTTGGCAACGGTTGGCTCTTCTCGCCTGTCCCGAAGGTTCACCCACACGTCCGTTGACCAGGTGTCTCTTGATCCTCTGTACCAAAAAGTGGATCGGGTTTGGGAAAAAGAGTGCGAGGCGTTTCGAAGAGCGGGGAGCGACCATTACCAGCGCAGGCCGTGAGATTGGGAACGAGATGAGGGAATGTCTTCAGCTGGCCTCATCCCCTTAGGCAGGGTCGAAAACTCGAAGGGATTGCCAGTTTTTTTTGCTTCGGAGGAATCCAGCTCCATTACGGGAGCTCCCGCTGACACCAACGGGAGCTGTTTATGGCCCCCTGCAGGAAAAGGAGGGAAACATGCACACCTCGTCAGCCTCTGTACGTTTTGGTATCTATCTTCCCAGTTTCTTTTCCACCTCTAGAGACCAGCCCTCTCTCCAGCACCTCTGTGCCTATGCCCAACATGCCGAAGCGGTCGGCTTCGATTCCGTATGGGTCATTGATCACTTGATCCGGGCTGCCCCTTCCTATCGCGTCACCTGGTATGAACCGTTCACCGTCCTCAGTGCCGTCCTTGCCCACACCCAGTGCATCGCTCTTGGCACCGGTATCCTGGTGTTACCACTCCGCCATCCGGTGCTTACCGCAAAAACCGTGGCTACGCTCGACGTGCTTTCCCAGGGCCGGGTAATTTTCGGAGTGGCCAGTGGCTGGCATCCTCAAGAGTTTGAGGCCTGTCAAGTCCCTTTACAAACTCGGGGAAGGCGGTGTGATGAGGCGCTTGAACTTATGAAACGACTCTGGACAGAGGACCGGGTGACCTACCAGGGTGCCCACTTTCACTGTACCGATCTCTCTCTTGAACCGAAACCCTTCCAGTCACCTCATCCCCCTATCTGGATCGGTGGAGGGACCTGGCATCCACAGCAGGCAACGCATATCACCGGTCGTGGCTGGTCCCCCCAGGCAGTGCTCCGGCGGATAGCACGCCTGGGGAATGGCCTCTGTACCAGCTACCGGGCCATTTATCGCCAGGACACGTCTTTGATTCGGCGAGACTGGGAGCAGATTTGCGCCTATGCCGAATCTTATGGGAGAGATCCGATGACGATCACGCGGGCCCATCAAGATCATCTCTACATCGTCTCTGCCCAGGATCGCGACCGACGTCGGGCTGCCGAGGTCGTTGCCCGCTACACACCCCTGGCGCTTGCTGACGCTGAGGCGCTCTACCTCTTGGGTACCCCTGACCAGCTTCTTCCCCGGATTGCTGCTCGCGTGGACGCGGGGATTCGCTACCTGCTCCTGCACCCGCTTGTCCACGACTTGGAGCAACTCGATCGTTTTGCCGAAGAGATCATGCCGCATTTTCGCCCGTAAGTCGGTAGCGATATGGAATGCGCTACCAGGTGGATCACGCCAAAGCCATCGGCTTTATCGTCACTGTAGGGACTCCGAAGAGCAGAGAATCAGGAAGGAAGACATCTTCCCTCTTCGAACGCCAGCCATGGCAAATGCTCTAGCGAGGTAAGCTGCTTGTAACCCTCGACCGGTTCTCGTTTCCCCTATCCTCTGGGCAATGCGCGTGCATGCTCGACGCATGGTGGTGTTGCCGCTGTAGAGACGTCATGACACAGAACATACATGATGTCAACATTTTTTTCTTCATTTTTCCTCTGCAATCGAGTATAATGCGGTCAAAGATCCCGAAGAGAAATCGGGCATCATCGTCATCTGTGGATAAAAGTGCCCAATCTGTAATGATGGTTCTACCTGCCATAACGAGGATTGTGTGACGATGCCCCACGAAGGGAAAGAGATCATGGATGCGCGAGAGGTGGCTGCCTACCTGGGGTATACACCGCGGACAATCTATAAGCTGATCAAAGAGGAAGGGTTGCCGGCCATCCGTATTCGCGGGCATTTCCGCTTTAAGAAAGCGCATGTCGATCAGTGGTTAGAAGAACGCCTGGATACCGGAGGGCGGCAGGGCTCAGGCACTGGTACCCCTTCGGTGACGAGGTCATCACGACGGCGATCATGAGGATTATTGCTATTCTCAATCAAAAAGGAGGCTCGGGCAAGACGACGACGGCCGTGAACTTGGGTGCAGCGTTGGCACAGCTCGGTCAAAAGGTGCTACTCATCGATGTCGATCCCCAGGCGCACGCCACGATCCACCTTGGGGTGCGTCCCAGCGACCTGTCGACCACGTTATATGACGTGTTGACGAACGAGCAGCCAGCGGAACAGACCATTCTCCCCACTCTGGTCGATGGACTGGATCTCTTACCGTCCCACATTGATCTCTCTGGGGCTGAGATCGAACTGGTGAATATGGTCGGACGGGAAAACATCCTGAAAGAGGTGCTCAAAGGAGTCAGGCGGAACTATGACTTTATCTTTCTGGACTGTCCTCCTTCTTTGGGCCTCCTGACCGTAAACGCCCTCAATGCCGCCCAGGAAGTCTTTATCCCCATTCAGACCGAGTTTTTCGCCCTGGAAGGGATGAGTAAACTCCTCCATACCATCGAGATCGTCAAGCACCGGCTCAATCCCCGACTCAAAATTACCGGTATCATCCTGACCATGTTCGATCGCCGCAAGAATATCTGTAAGGATGTGGCAGAGAAGGTCGAAGAGTATTTTCGGGGGAAAGTCTTCCAGGTGAAGATTCGCGAGAATGTGCGGTTGGCCGAAGCACCCAGTTACGGGCAACCGATTACCCTCTATGCCCCGTCCTCTCCTGGCAGCCAGGATTACCAACTCTTAGCCCAAGAGGTACTTGCGCATGGCGAAAAAAACCGGATTAGGCGATAACCCGTTACGCTGGATTACAGACACCCGCCACGCAACGCCGTCCGCTTCTCCCCCCAAACGCCGCCGGCGTTCGTCACCTACGCAACCAGGTGCGTCAGGAACTTCTGAAGTTTCAGACTTAGAAAGTTCTGAAGTACAGCACCATGACAGTCCAGCACTGCAGAAGAAAGGCAGTCCCGCTGCCCAGACCTTGCGGACTACACAACTTTCAAAGGTTGAAACTTCGAAAGTCCCAAAGTTCCAAACTTTTGAGATACAACTCTCGGTACGGCTCCGTGAGGATCAGTTGTTCTTCCTTGAAAAACTGGTCCGGACCATCATGACGCATCGTGACCGCCACCACCGTAGGGAGCGGATCACCAAGAATACCATCCTGCGTGTCGCTATTGATGCCCTAAAAGACCTCGATATCGACCTCAGGAATATTCCTGACGAGGCGGAACTCCTTCGACGGATCAAAGCGAAACTTCGTGATAACGCTACCAAGGGGCCATCCTGAACAAGCGAACAAAAGAGGGACGGTAAGGAACATCACGCCACATGGCTTCCAGGCTTTTCTCCACAGCATTTAGTGCCCCCCCCTGACCCTCAACATGGCGCCGGAGTGTCTCTGCCGAAGTCAGAGATCCTCTATGAATGCTGCCAACGCTTGCTTCAGTTACAGTACGGATACTGCACCTGACCACCACGAGCACAAAATCCGGCAGATACCTCTTTTGTGTCTGCCCTGTCTTGACCTGGGTTCGCTCCAGGCCACAGCACTGCGTGATTCCCCGGTGATCGTGTGCTCTCTCCCACCTTGCCGTTCTATGCACCATCTGGTCACAAAGTACAGACCAGAGGGAGGGACTTGCAAGGGTCGTCTGCTACTGCGGGGCCTCGTCAGACCACAGGGTCCGCACAAAGAGCACTTACGTGTGGACCGTCCGCTACGGCCGCCTGTCCCCTACCCGGAATTCCCCACGCAGCATTTCGGCCAGGACAAGGGTAGAAACTTTGACGTTCTCCCAGCCCTAACGGGCGGGGATTCTTTCTCGCTTATCGCGAGCTACGCGGGTCAGCGACGACCCAGGGCATGAGTGAGGTGCTCCGTACGGCATGTACGGCTTTCGGCAATGATGGTAACGATATCTAGCCCTTGCCAGGTTCCCTGGCGGCCCTGCTACGCCTCTCGCAGGTGGCGGGCCTGCTCCAATAATCCCTCCCAGTTGGTCCAGACATCAGCTTCTCGAAGATACCAGTGAGACACAAGATCGCTTATCGGTAGTAGATTTCCCTTCCGATGGTCCCTGATGCGGAGAGGTAACAGGTGCCACTTCCTTGGGGACAGAGAAGGGAG
>RFHZ01000589.1 GCA_003696125.1 Nitrospinota bacterium | reverse complement strand
GCTGGGTACCAATGTGCTGGGACCGGATGGAAAACCGTTTGGGGGGGCAATAGCGACCCTGACCCGGCCGGTAGGGGAGTTGACGGTAGGGCTGTTGGGGGTGGTGACCCCAGAGACCGCTGTCCTCTCCAGTCCCGGCCCTGCGGTCACCTTTGCGCCGGTCATCGATACCGCCAGGGAGGCGGTGGCCTCCTTAAAGCAGGCCGGAGCCGATGTGATCATCGCCCTTACCCACCAGAGCTTTGCCGAAGACCAGGCCCTGGCCCGGGCCGTGCCGGACATCGATGTGATCCTGGGGGGACACGAACACCATCCGATCACCTGGTACGAGGCCGGAACCCTGATGCACAAATCCGGGTATGATGCCCACTACCTGGGTCGTATCGATCTCGCCATGGAGAAGAGCATGACAGACAGGGGACCCAAGGTCACCGTGGTACCGGGCTGGCGTATGATTCCCAACCGTGGCGTGACCCCTGACCCGGCTGTGGCTGCCCGGGTGGCGCAGTACATGGCGAAGCTGGATCAGGAGTTGAACCAGCCGGTGGGGAAGACAGCAACCGTACTCGACAGCCGGCGGGCCATGGTGCGGACCCAGGAGACGACCATGGGGAATCTGATCAGTGATGCGATCAGGGAAGCCTTAAAAGCAGACGTGGCCCTGACCAATGGGGGTGGGATCCGGGGGGATCGCCTCTATGAAGCCGGGACCACCCTGACCCGGAAAGACATCCTGCGGGAGCTCCCCTTTGGAAACGTGGCAGTCCTGGTCGAACTCTCCGGTGCCGATCTCCTGGCCGCTTTGGAGAATGGGGTGAGCCAGGTCGAGCACAAAGCCGGCCGTTTCCCCCAGGTCTCTGGCCTCCGCCTGGTCTATGACCCGGGTAGACCGGCGGGAAGCAGGGTGGTAAGGGTGGAGATCGACGGCAAACCGCTGGAGCGCACGGCACGCTACCGCCTGGCCACCAACGACTACCTGCTCAAGGGCGGGGACGGCTATGCCAGCCTGGGCAAGGGGAAGGTGCTCATCGATGCCCAGGCCGGTCCCCTGCTCAGCACCGTGGTCATGAACTACATCGCTGCACAGGGGACGGTGTCACCCCGGATCGAGGGGCGTATCGTGACGGTAAAGTAGGGACCTGTTTCGACTTGGGCGGGGTCATTTTTTCCCTTGACCGTTCTGTACCACAGGCCTATAGTGGGAGGAGAAGGTGGTCCAGAGCCTGCGTCGTGTGCTCTCTGCTCGAGAACTGGACCTGGTCCTGGGGGAGAATCTGGCCCGGATCTATAACTTGCCTGATCGTCTTTAGGAGTGATACCTTGCGAGGCCCTCCTTTATCATCCCGGCCTGTGCCGGGGAAACGATGGACCAGGTACTGGTTTGCCCTGCCGACCCTCGTGCTCCTCTTTCTGGTCTTCCTCTTTCCCCTCCTCTACTCCCTCTACGTCTCTTTCCACTACCTGCAGCTCGGTCGTCCCATGGTCTATGTCGGGTGGGAGAATTTTCGGGAAGCGCTCCTGGAAGACAGCCGCTTTGCCAACTCGGTCCGTAACAACATCATCATCGCCCTTCCCACCATCGGCTTCGAGTTTCTGCTCGGTTTTCTGTTTGCCCTGATCCTCAACCAGAACATCCGGGGCAAGGCGATCTTTACCACCCTGCTCGTGGTCCCCATCATGATCTCACCGGTCATGGCCGGTATGACCTGGCGGATGCTGTACGGGGCCAAATACGGGGCCATCAACCACATACTGAAGGGGATCGGCATCGCGGATACCAGTTTTGACTGGTTTGCCACCGGTCCTCGCGCCATCCTGGCCATCGTGCTGGCTGATGTCTGGCACATGACCCCGTTCGTCATGATGATCCTCCTGGCCGGGTTACAGGCGATCCCTGATGAGCTGTACGAAGCGGCACGGGTCGATGGGGCTTCCCGCCGGCAGGCCTTCTTTACCATTACCCTTCCTCTCTTAAAACTTCCCATTCTGGTTGCCATCCTCATGCGCTTCATCGATCTCTCCAAGCTCTTCGGCCTGATCTATGTCCTCACCTGGGGAGGACCGGGAGGGGCCACAGAGACGGTGAGCTTTACCGCCTATCTGGTCGGTTTCCAGTACTTCCGCATCGGGTACGCCTCAGCCCTTTCCTACCTGATCCTGATCGTGGTGGGTTTCCTCTCCTTTCTGCTGGTGAAACTCCTCTACACGGGAGAAGAGAATCGATGAACCGGTTGCGACGCCGATCTATACATGTCCTGGAAGCGCTCTTCAACTATGCGGTCTTGATGGGAGGAGTGGCCTTTGCCCTTTTCCCCCTCCTCTGGATGCTCTCCACCTCGCTCAAGACCGAGGGGGATTACTTTGCCGATCCTCCGGTCTGGATTCCACGCACCCTCGATCTCAGCCACTATCTCTACCTCTTTACCAAGACCGATGGCCTGCTCAGCCTGAAGAACAGCCTGATCCTGGCGCTGGCCACGATGCTGGCCGCCCTGGTCTTCAGCATACCCATGGCCTATGCCATCGCCCGCTTCCAGGTAGGGGGACGCAAGCTCCCCATGTCCATCCTGATGCTGCGCATGATGCACCCGATCGCCCTGGTTTTCCCTCTCTTCCTCCTGTACCGGCAGTTCAGGCTCCTCGATACCTATAGCAGCCTCATCCTGACCTATACCGTCATCTACCTCCCCTTTGCCATCTGGTTGCTCATCGGGTTTTTCCGCGATTTTCCCCTGGAGATCGAGGAGGCGGCGATGATCGACGGGTGTTCGCGTCTGAGTGCCCTGCTCCGTGTGGTGCTCCCGATCGTGGCCCCCGGCATTGCGGTCGTGGCCCTCTTCGCCTTTGTCTTTACCTGGAACGAGTTCCTCTTTGCCGTCATCTTTACCAAACAGCACACCAAGACCATGATGGTGTTGACCGCATCTTTTATCCAGTCCCCTACCGATACCGCCTGGGGAGAAGCGGCCGCAGCGGTTATCGTCGGGATCTTCCCCTGCGTCTCGCTGACCTTCTTCCTGCAGCGGTACCTGGTGCGAGGACTGGCCTTAGGAAGTGTGAAGGGATAGCCTACAACAGAGAGGAGGAAAGACCATGGACAGCATCCCAACCGCAAATCGGTTACCGAGATATACCCGCCGTGACTTCCTGCGGAAAAGCGCCACCCTGGGAGCAGTATTGGCGGGAGGGATAACCTTCCCCTCGTCTCGCTCCCGCCTCTATGCCGGGGAGAAGCGACTCTTTGAAGGGGTGACCCTCAATCTCCTGCTCAACGCCGAACCTTATGCCTATGCGGTTCGTAAACACCAGCAGGCCCTCTATGAGAAGTACGGGATCCGGCTCAACATCGAGCTTACCGGGCTGGGAGGACCGGACTATACCAAGCAGATGGTCGAGTTCACCAGCGGCAGCGGTCTCTACGATATCGTTTTCATGTCCCCGGTCTGGATGGCGGATTTCAGCCCGTACATGGAGCCGCTGGAACCGCTGGCCAAAAAGTGGAATCTCGACTTCAAGCTGGACGATATTGCCGAGAGCTTTCGCAAGGTCTACAACTCCTGGGATGGGGTCTGGTACACGGTACCCTTTGATGGGGATGTGCACATCCTCTTTTACAACAAGGTGGCCTTTGAGACCCCGGAGCACAAGACCCGCTTTCGAGACAAGTACGGTTATGAGCTGACCCCACCCCAGACCTGGGATCAGTGGCGGGACATGGCCGAGTTCTTCACCGGCTGGGACTGGATGGGAGGTGGTGGGCAGAAGCGGTACGGGGG
>RFHZ01000588.1 GCA_003696125.1 Nitrospinota bacterium | reverse complement strand
GTCCTGTTGTGAAGGTGGGAAAAGAGGCAGATAAAGAAGGGCTGAACAACCTGGTTTGATGACTCCTCCCTCTCCCTCTTTTGCAGGGTTTTTTATCATATCTGGCTGGGGGGCGTCAAGATTTTTTTTCGATTTAGGAGGCTGTGGGCTGGATGAGGGAAGGTTATTTATCTGGCCTGAAGACTGGGCCACAGGGAGTAGCGGGAGCCCCGGTCTCTGCTCGGTGCTCCCGCTACGATACCAGGATTTTAGGCAGGATGGTCTGCTGGCCTATTGCGGTGGGGTATACCCTGGTGCGATCAGCACGTTGAACTCGGCCAGGCTGGTCCAGGGATTGCCGTGGATCTCCTCCAGGGCCACAAAGCGGACGAAGCGGCCGGCTTTGCCGGCAAAGCGGACCTCTTTTTCGCGGCGATCCGGGGCCAGTGCTCCCCCGGCCACCGGCTCCCCCCAGTCCACTCCATCCGCGCTGACGTAGAGCTGGTAGGCGGTGACCGTACCGTTCAGGCTCCCGGTCTGGCGGGGCAGGTAGCGGAACCCTTCCACCCAGTAGTAAGCGCCCAGATCGAGGAGGAGTTCATGGGGGGGTGGGGGATCCGCCTGGGCCCATTCGGTGTGCCAGATGGTGGTGGGGTCCCCATCGATGGCATTTTCGGCCGCGCCATCCTCGGCAACCAGCTCTTCACTGTCTACCCACACCACCTGCATCTCCTCCTGGGGAATGAGCGGGGGGAATGGTAAAGAAAGAAAATTGGCAGGATCTGCCCCCTGCTCAACCTCTATACCATCCGGAAAGCCATCATCATCCGCGTCTGCATCGAGGAGATTGATCACCCCATCTCCGTCAGCATCACCCTTCCACTCCTCTCCCCACCAGGCAATCTCTCCCCCATCATCCATCCCATCCCCGTCTGTATCAGCCAGACAGGGGTTGGTGCCGTAGAGATTGACCTCTTCACCGTCATCGACTCCATCCCCATCCGTATCGGCCAGCGTAGGGCTCGTCTCGTAGAGCTCTTCCTCCCTGTCTGGTAAGCCATCCCCATCCGTATCCAGGGGAGGGAAGGTGTACACGAGTTCAGGCGAGAACTCGCTCTCATGGCCTGAGGTGTTATAGGCGGTCAGGGCAAAATAGTAAGTCTGTTCCGGTTCGAGTCCGGATAACGTATAGCTGGTCCGGTTCCCGACATCGATGACAAACTCATAGTTTCTGCTGCTTCGTCCATAATAGAGCTTGTACCCGGCCAGGTTGGTGAGAGGCGTTCCGTCGGTGTTGAATTGCGGTGGGGACCAGACAAATTCTATTTGAGCGGCTTGCAATGATGAAAGGAGAGATAATAAAACGAAGAGAAGGGTAAAGGAGATAAGAAAAAAGACAAACCGCAGTCGCATTTCTCGCATGTACGCACCTCCTCATTGACTGTGCCCCCGAAATGGTGCGAGCACAGGAGAGGTGCTCTGCGACCCATTTCGTTCGGCAACCCCGCTATCCTTGATGGTTTAGGACCGGAAGCTTTGCGTCCCAGCATTACTGCTGGTTTGCCTTTATCGAACGATGGATTTGCTCGCCCTCTTCTCTGGGTACTCTTATCGGTAGGGCCTGGGGTAAGCTTTAGGAAAATCCTAAAGGAGACGGGCTCTGGAGGAGGCAGGTAGAGCCTTCACCGCCGGGGGTATTTTGGGATTAGGGGAGAGGAAAGGAGAAAAGAGGGGGCATTTCAGCGGGGAGAGAGGATCATACTCTGCTCAGAATCAGCCAGAAGAGGACTCCCAGCAGACCCAGGGTACTTCCGATGGCCATGAGCAGGGGATAGATCAGACCGTGTACCAGTCCCTCTCCCCCCATGATGGCCATTCCCAAAAGGAGGGTGAGCAACAGAAACCCTCCTCCGCTCCCGCAGAGGTAGAGGAGATACTGGCGGGTAAAGCGGGGATGGAGTTGATAGGGGTGATAGCGGGTGTAAAAGGCACCCAATTCCCAAAAGAGGTAGAGGAGGAGGCCATAGAGTGCCGCACCGTACAGGTCGATGGTATGGCGACCCCAGGGGAGGGTAGCGGAAAACATCATCGTCAGCAGGAGACCGTTCAAGAAGAAGAGGAAAAACCTGCGCCACAGCAGGAGAGTAACCAGGAAAAGGGAGAGGGCGGCCAGGGCCAGTACCCGTAGTGGTCTGGCCTGGGAGAGGGCCAGCGGGTAAGCGAGCAGAAG
>RFHZ01000587.1 GCA_003696125.1 Nitrospinota bacterium | reverse complement strand
GGTCAGCATCCGGCTAACGGCCAAAGGAGCAGATGAGACCCTCCTCGATCGGCAGATTGCCGAAGTAGAAGCGGAGATTCGCCGGCGACTGGGACCGTATATCTATGGAGTCGATGACCAGACCCTGGAAGGCGTGGTGGGGGAGCTGTTGGAGAAGCAGGGACAGACCCTGGCCGTGGTGGAGTCGGTTCGGGGAGGGACACCGCTGCTGGCCAAGCTCACCAGTGCCCCCCAGGCCACAACCTTCTTCAAAGAGGGGATCGTCCTTTACACGGATGAGGCGAGGGAGCGGTTTCTGACTCGCTGCCTGACCCCTCCCCCCTCCCTCTCCTCCCTGACCCCACCGGAACTGGCCCGGTTGATGGCACAGGGGGTGCAACGGTTGAGCGGGACAGATATCGGGCTCTGTGTGGTAGGGGAGATTACCCCTCCCGAGGATCCTGCCTCTGAACCGACCGCCGTGGCCCATGTCGGCCTGGCTGTCGCAGAAGAGGAGACCCAAGTGCGGGAGTTCAAGATAGCCCGGACCTTCTCCTATATCCAGGAACGCACGGCTCTCTTTGCCCTCGATATGCTTCGCCGTCACCTCCTGGGCAGGGAGTAACTCTTTCCCCCTGCTGCCTACTCTTTGAGCTCCAGCCCGCTCTGGAGACTCTCCCCATAGTCGTCCGCCGTGATCCCTTCCATCTTGATCCGTAACCGCAGATCGTTGGGGGTATCGGCGTAGGCCAGCGCATTTTCATAGCTGATGCGCCCCTGTTTGTACAGGAGGTAGAGCGCATAGTCAAAGGTCTGCATGCCGTCCTGTACCCCTTGTTGCATCGCCTCCTTGAGTCCCCCTACATCTCCCTTGAGGATCAGATCGGCCACACGAGGGGTGTTGAGCAGAATCTCTACCGCTGCCGTGCGCTTCCCGTTGAGGGTGGGGACCAGGCGTTGAGAGATGATGGCACGCAGGTTGAGGGAGAGTTGCAGGTAGATCTGCGCATGCCGTTCATGGGGAAAGAAGTTCAGGATCCTTTCCAGGGCCTGGTTGGCATTGTTGGCGTGTAAGGTGCCCAGGCAGAGATGACCGGTCTCCGCAAAGGCGATGGCCGCTTCCATGGTTTCCGTATCCCGGATCTCCCCGATGAGAATGACATCCGGGGCCTGGCGCAGGGTGTTCTTGAGGGCGGCGGCATAGGAGAGGGTATCGGTGCCCACTTCCCGCTGGGTGATCACCGATTTCTTATGCTGGTGGATGAACTCGATCGGGTCCTCTACCGTAACGATGTGCCCGGGGGAGTGGGTGTTGCGGTAGTCGATCATGGCGGCCAGGGTGGTCGATTTTCCCGAACCGGTGGCCCCGACCACCAGGACAATGCCGCGTTTGGCCATCACGATCGCCTGGAGCTGCGGGGGAAGCTGTAGCTGTTCAATGGTAGGAATCTCTACCTTGATCTGTCGAATGACCAGCCCGATGCACCCCCGTTGCCGGAAGATGTTGACCCGAAAACGTCCCAGTTCAGGATAGTAGAGGGCCAGATTCATTTCAAAGTGCTCTTCAAACTCTTTCCGCTGCTTTTCGTTCATGATGGAATAGGCCAGCGCTTCGGTATGATGGGGTTGCAGCGGTTGTTTTCCCAAGGGTTTGACGACTCCTTCGATACGATAGGTCGGGGGCGCATCGACCGTAAGGTAGATGTCAGATGCATTCGTCTCCAGCATGACCTTGAGCAGGTCCTTAATGGTCATCGCTGCCTCCTTCCCTAGAAGCATTTACGAGTCGAAGATGTTCGGGTTGGTGGCTCTACTCAGCGCTTCCTCCTTGGTTACCAGTCCCCGCATCACCAGGTTCTTCAGGGCCTGGTCCAGGGTCTGCATGCCGTACTGCTGACCGGTCTGGATGACCGAGGCCATCTGCGGCACCTTCCCCTCCCGGATGAGGTTGCGGATGGCAGGGGTCCCGATCATGATTTCCAGGGCAGCAACCCGCCCTTTCCCATCCCTGCGTTTAAGGAGAACCTGGGAGATCACGGCCCGGATCGACTCGGAGAACATGGCCCGGACCTGAGCCTGTTCCTCAGCCGGAAACACGTCGATGACCCGATCGACCGTTTTCGGTGCGCTGAGGGTATGCAGGGTGCCGAAGACCAGGTGGCCGGTTTCGGCAGCGGTCAGGGCCAGGGAGATGGTCTCCAGGTCTCGCATTTCTCCCACCAGGATCACATCCGGATCCTCACGAAGCGCCGCCCGCAAGGCGGTGGCAAAGGAGCGGGTATGGGGTCCCACCTCCCGTTGATTCACCAGACAGTTTTTGGACTTGTGCACGAATTCGATCGGGTCCTCTATGGTGAGGATATGGCCATGCTCTTCCCGGTTGATGAGGTCGATCATGGCCGCCAGGGTCGTAGACTTTCCGCTCCCGGTCGGTCCGGTAACCAGGACCAGCCCCTTCTTATACCTGGCGATCTGTTTGAGGATCGGTGGAAGCCCCAGTTCCTCAAAGGAGAGGATCTTGGTAGGGATCGCCCGGAAGACCGCCCCGATGCCCCGCTGCTGCATGAAGAGGTTGACCCGGAAGCGGGCCACATCACCCAATTCGATGGAGAAGTCGATATCATGGTATTCTTCAAAGATCTTCCGCTGGTTATCGTTGAGGATGTCGTAGACCATGTCCCGTACCTGCTCGGCCGTAAGGGGAGGGACGTTCACCTTCTTCATGTCCCCATGCAGGCGAATCATCGGTGGCTCTCCGGCACTGATATGCACATCTGAAGCCCCTGCCTTATGGGCAAAGAGTAACAACTCGGATATATCCATGCTCGATCTCCTCTTCAGCAGTATTCACCCATATCATGGCCTCTGGACCCGCAGGAACAGCTCAGCTCGTTTTGTTCAGGACCTCATGTAGAGAGACCTTCCCCTCCAGGGCCATTTGCCAGGCTTGCCTGCGAAGCCTCCCTGCTCCGGCTGCCTGCAGGAGATTGTTTAAGGTGTCTGAAGGCACATTTTTCTGTAACCCATCGCGAAGGGGAGGGGTGATTTCCAGCAGCTCATAGAGGGTAATGCTCCCCTGGTATCCGGTTTGCTGGCAGGCCGGACACCCTTCTGCCTGATAGAACATGGCCTCTGAAGGAGTGAAGAGAAACGGAGAGAGAGGGGAGAGCGCCGGTAACCATTCGACAGGTGGCGCAACCTGTTTGCAGTGAGAACAGAGCTGTTGCAGGCTGGTCCGGGTGAGAATACCGAGCAGGGTGGCCGAAAGGAGGATGGGGGACTCGATATGCTGGCGCAGGCATTCCAGGGTAGAAAAGGGGTCATGAAACTCGGTGGCCCCCAGCACCAGGGTATCTGAAAGCGCAGCATAGAGGAGCTGGGTGAGAGAGGCCCGATCCAGCCTGTTTATATCGTCGAGCAACAGGATATCCGGGTGTTGGGCCAGGGCATGCTCCAGGGCAGTGGCATACGACAGATCCGGAAAGCAATCCAGGCCGATCTGGTTGGCTGCCGAACACTGGAAGCGGGTATGCTGCTCGATAGTGATGATCTTCTTCCTGGCCAGATGCGGTATCTCCTGCAAAATGGCGTAGAGGACCGAGACGTTTCCCCCTCTCCCCCGGCCGGCAACGAGCAGAAGCCCGCATTCCCGCTGGATAAGCTGGCAAATGCGGCCGATCATCTCCGGACTCAGGCCTGTATCGGCAAGAGGAAGAGGAGGGGACTCTTGCAGGAGCTTGAGCACGATGGCCTCCCCCTGGGTGGTGGGAAGGATGGAGAGATGCAAGGAGAACAAGGTACCTGCGCTCGAGATCTGCAGCGGAGCCTGCTGAAAGAGTCCTTCCTCTAAGGGGAGATTGGCGAGAATCTTGAGACGACTGAGGATCGGGTAGTGTAAGGTTTTACTCTCCTCCCCTTTTTCTATCAATACCCCCCGGACGCGATAGCGGATACGAATGGTATCTGGACCCGGGTCCAGATGGATCTCTTCTGCACCCTCCTGGCTGGCCTGGAGGAGATGATGATCGAGGAAGCGGAGACTGGAGAACTCCTCGCTTGAGCCGGCCTCTTCCCCTTCGACCTCCCTGGGGTCGAATCCTTCCTTCTCTTTACGCACGGTGGGTGGGCAGAAGACCTCATCGAGGAACCGCTGGATGGCTGTGGCCGAGGCGAGCGAGACCTGTACCTTGTGCCCGGTGATGTTTTCGATATCCGCGATGGCCTGTTTATTGGTCGGATCGGCCATGGCTATGGTGAGCTCATCCTCCAGTTGCACAAGCGGGATCAGGAGGTACTGGCGGAGGACTTTCTCCGGGATGGTGCGCACCAGGGAGGGGTTGATCATCTCCCGCGTGAGCTCAACGTACGGGATCCCCAGAAAATGGGCCAGGGCCCAGTTGATCTGGTCCTGGGTTAAAACTCCCATGGAGACCAGCGTTTCTCCCAGGCGTGTGTGCTGCTTTTTCCCTTGCTCCAAAGCCTCCTGTAACTGTTCCGGGGTAATGAGGTTATAGCGGAGCAGGATATCTCCCAGGCGGATTCCCGGTTTTGAGCCCTTTTGCTCTTCGTTAAAGGCCGGGGCAGGCGATGGAGGAAACCAGGTCCCTTCATCGTCGATGATCTCAAATTCCATGCCTTCTCTCCCCTTCTCTGTAGAGCCGTATCCTCTCTTTGTTCTCTCCTCTGGTACTCTCTGCC
>RFHZ01000058.1 GCA_003696125.1 Nitrospinota bacterium | reverse complement strand
GTCCAGCCCCTATTTTATGAAGCAGGGTGCTGGTTACCCGCTTGGTGCCCGCACTAACCGGCTCGATGTCACGCGCCAGGATACTATTGATTCGGACCAGTTCTCCCAGGTCGTTTCGCTCCACGTAGATCTTGAAGAAGCGGGCCGTGACAGGAGGGAAGCGCAGGATGAGCCGGCTTTCCACATCGTCGAATTGCTGGGAGACGGCAGAGACCTCTTCCCAGGTGTGCAGCGCGGTATCGTTGCTGAAGAACACCCGGAGGGTAAGCAGGGAGTCGAGATTAGAGGGGAGACGGAAGGGAGGTTCAGGGGTAAGGGAGAGGACTATCTCCTGCACAGTCTCCTCAACCCGCAAGGCAAAGCCGGCTGCCGTAAAGAGGAGGAGGGGGATATCGGCGGTACCGGTGAGCAGCGCGGGCTCTTCCCGCAGAGGAACATCGGTGGAGTCCAGGGGGGTCAGGTCCGCATCGGCTCGTAATCCCCTTTGCAGCTCTTGAGGGACTTCCACCGTACCAGAGGTGAGAAACTCCTCACCGGTACGGGTATAGTTAGCAAAATAGTTCCCCTGGAGGCTCAGGCGTCCCTGGAAGAACTGCTGCCTGTATCCCAGGCTTCCGATGTGATTCTGCTGGTTGCGATTCTGGTGGAGGATGTTGTCCTGGGTGGCCTGATGGGAAAAAGAGTAGAAGAGGTTGAAGTTCCTGGCCGTATACTGGGTTGAGACCTGGTACCGTGTATCCTTGCTGTCCCTGGCCTGGGGGTGCCGGTCATCGACAGAGGTACTCCTATCCACCAGGAAAGAGACGGGAAGAAACCCTATCGGGTTTAGGGAGAGGCGGGCAAAGAAATTCCGGTCACTCAGCCGTGCTTCCTCTTCCCGGTTCCCATCGGTGAGCAGTTCCCGCAACCTGACACCGGTATGGAGCGAGTAGCGGGGAAGAGCCAGGGTAAGATCCAGGGCTGGCTGGAGCAGGAGGGAAGAGGTTTCCCTCACCCCGTTTTCCTCCGTAGACCGGTCTTGCAACCGCTCCCCTCGCAGGCCGATCCGGTAGCTGAGAGAGGGGGAGAGGGAGCGGTTCCAGTTCAGGTCTCCACTCTGTCTCCAGCTCTCTAGTTCGGTAATGGTCCTTTCCACCTCGCTACGTGTCTGGGTAAAGGAAGAGGAAAAAAAACCGTGCAGTTCTTGTGCTTCTACTGACGTTACCAGGAGCAGGGTTAACAGGAAAAGGCACTCTACGCTGAAGAAGAAAGCAGTCTGGGAAAAAGACAACGGCGCATTCCTCCTCTCCACAGAGATCCACAGGAACTGGAGCTATCAGTCATTACTTATATCGGAATGCGCCCGGAAATCCTTTAGGAAAAAATTCAGGTTATGGTGTTGGCATAGAAGTTTTCCCTCCTTGTCCAGAGGGGTTACTGCCGAAAGACCTTCCACATGATCTCGATCGCCGCATCGATCTCGGCGCGGGAGACATCGAGATGTGTGACCGCCCGGATGCGCTGGGGACCGGGGGCCAGCACCAGCACTCCCTCTTTCTTGAGCGCCTCCACCACCTGCTGGGCCGTCCACCCTTCCCTGGTCACGGTGAAGTAGACGATGTTCGTTTCCACCTCTTCAGGATTGATGCTGATACCAGGGATCCCGGCGATCCCCTGGGCCAGGCGTCTGGCGTTTTCATGATCTTCCTGGAGTCGTTCCACGTTGTGTTCCAGCGCGTAGATACCGGCTGCGGCCAGGATCCCCACCTGGCGCATC
>RFHZ01000586.1 GCA_003696125.1 Nitrospinota bacterium | reverse complement strand
GTGAACATGAGGGTGTTTGGCCGGGTTGACGGCAATGATCCCGTACGGGTTGAAGAGACGCGGATCCCCGGCAAAGAGGATGGGGAGCTGGAGACGGTGCTTCATGGAGAGGTAGGTTCCCCGATCGCTCAGGGTATAGGCCCCTTTTTCGTCGGCCATGGTCAGGGTTGCCCCCATCCCCTTCCCTGCCTCCAGGTACCAGCGGCCTTGCGGGGTAATCCCCGCCTCCTGCCACAGGGTCTTCTCCTTGACATGCGTCCCCGAGTTGTCTCCCCGGGAAAGGAAGAGGGCTTGGGTCTTGGCGATTCTCTGGAAGGCCTCCACCGCGCTTTTGGCCTGTTGGATTCCGGCCGGATCCTCTGGGGGACCGACGAGGACAAAGTCGTTGTACATCACATCCCGGCGATTCACCCCGTATCCTTCGGCCACAAACTGGTCTTCGAGCGAGCGGGCATGCACCAGGGTGACATCCACATCCCCGTTGCGGGCCAGGGCCAGCGCTTTCCCGGTACCGACCGGAATCACATCGACCTTGACCCGGAAGCGTTTCTCAAACGGGGGGAGCAAGACGGCGAGCAGACCGGAATTTTCCGTGCTGGTAGTGGTAGAGAGGCGAAGACGCGTCTGGGCTGCGCTCCATCCCTCTCCCAGCAGGAGGAGTCCACAACAGAGGAGGATTGGCCACCAGGATACACGCTGTTTCATCTCCTTCCTTTCTCCTTTGACTCTTTTCTGAAGCAATCACCATGTTACCGTTCTGACCGGCAGAGAGCCCCTTACCCCCGACCCCATAGGACACATGGGGCAATGGTAAAGGGCTTTTCTCTATAGTGGAGCAGGTATCCTGCTCAGTCTTGATAACTGATGCGGTAGATGGCATTGGCCCGATCATCGGAGAGGAGCAGGGCTCCATCGGGCATGACCAGGAGGTCTACGGGGCGTCCCCAGGCCTGTTCACCCTGCAACCAGCCCTGGGCGAAGACTTCATACTGCACGGCGCGATTGTTGTGTAGCCGGACAAGCGTTACCCGGTACCCGATCGGTACGCTCCGGTTCCAGGAGCCGTGCTCGGCAATGAAGATCTGGTGGCGGTACCCGGCGGGAAACATCGCTCCCGTATAGAAGCGCATACCGAGGGCAGCCACATGGGGACCGAGTTTCATGGCCGGAGGGGTAAAGTCGGCACAGGAGCGTTCCTTACCAAACTCCGGGTCCGGGATATCTCCTCCATGACAGAAGGGAAAACCAAAGTGCAGCCCGGGGCGTGGAGCATGGTTCAGCTCGTCTGGTGGTCGATCATCACCCAGCCAGTCGCGACCGTTATCGGTGAACCAGAGCTCATGGGTGACCGGATGCCAGTCGAATCCGACCGAGTTACGCACCCCACGGGCAAATATCTCTAATCCGCTTCCATCGGGAGACATCCGCGTGATCGTCGCATAGCGAGGATCATCCTCCCGCAGGCAGACGTTACACGGGGCACCCACCGGCACGTAGAGCCTGCCATCCGGACCGAAGCGGATAAACTTCCATCCATGGTGCCGATCACGTGGAAACTGGTCGTTAATCACCACCGGGGAAGGAGGATCATGGAGACGCGCTTCAATATCATCGTAGCGCAGCACCCGATGGACCTCAGCCACATAGAGCGCCCCATCACGGAAGGCCACACCGTTCGGCATGTTGAGTCCCCGGGCAATGGTGATCACCTCATCCGCCCGGTTATCCCTGTCGTGGTCTACAATGGCGTACACATTGCCGGCCGACCGGGTACCCACAAAGAGGGTGCCCCGGTCTCCCAGGGTCATCGACCGGGCATTGGGCACGTTATCCGCGTAGAGGCTGATCCGAAAACCGGGAGGGAGTTTAATGGTGTGCAGGGGAAGTTCCTGCGCCTCCCCTGCTGGCACCGAAAAAAAGACCAGGCCCAGCAGGGAGAACAGGAGAAACATCTCTGTCCGCCTTTGCCTATGGTACTCTGGTCTGCCCATCCTCCTCCCCTATTCTCCTGGGGTGAGCACGAAGGCTCACCCCAAGACAACTTATCGAACAGCGATCGGATTGCCGGGAGAGCCGGTCGCTCCTTTCAGGCGCAGCGGAGCAAAGATAAAGGCAAACTCATACACCTTATCTGCTGCCAGCTCTTCCAGATCCAGGTTCTCCAGATTGTAGATCCCGTTGCGGTTCATCAGCCACTGATGTCCCTCAAAGGGGCGATCCGGGTCCTCGCCCGGTACCGCTTCGGTAGCCCAGGTATCAGAGGCAGTCATCACGATCTTCTTGTCCACCAGCCACTTGATGGCGGTAACCCCTGGTCCCGGTTCACCAGAATTGTAGGTCTTGTTGTCCTTCATCCAGAGCTTTCCATGACCGGTACGGAAGATGACCACATCCCCCTCGCGGATGTCGATCCCTTCCTTTTCCAGGGTTCCCTTGATATCGTCTATAGTAATGACATACCCGACTTCCAGTCGATCAACCCCCTTGTACGCCGCCACATCGAGGAGGACTCCGCGGGTGAAGAATACCCCGACATTCTCCACCCCGATCTTCTTCAAACCGTAAGAGTCACCAAACTCTGACAGTTTAAAGCCGTTGTAGAAGATGTCTTCCCCGTTGACCCGCGTTCCGATATGGCCGAGTCCATCGAACTGGGTGCCGATCTGCCCGATCTCACCGCTGAACATCTCGTCGTTGTACACCAGCTTATTGGTCCCAAAAGGACCACCGGTAGGAACACCGGGAATGGTCAGGCTATAGTGACGATTCCCGAAAAGGGGCATACCTGGCTCATACACCCGGCCCAACTGGTAGATCTTTCCCTCTTTGATCAGGCTGACCGCCTCCAGCACTTTGGCCGGCGTAATACGATTCATCGCCCCGCGCTGATCATCCGGACCCCATTCTGAAGGCCACCACTTGGAACCGGTAGGGGTTTGGGCCTTTGCAGGAAGCGAGAGGGCAGCGAGAAGCGAAACGGCTGCCACTATGGCCATACACCAGAGGCTGGTGTGGAAAAACTTTCTATCCATATCTTTCCCCCTTTCTGAAGAGAGGCTTGTTCTCCATTTTGTCTCCTGGTATCCCTTTGCGAGCAAAAGGATACGGTTTGCAAAAATCCGAGGCTCCCCAGAGCCTGTTATAAAGTATCACCTCCTCTCGGCTGGAATATCCGGCTCATCGATGTTCTCAGTCAGGCGCTGGTGACATAAAAAAGCCTGAGGCTTCGACTTAAGCTGTCCTCATATGTGGGTAATCGCCACTGTATCCTAATATCTGTCTAGAAACCATACTGTCGCTCACGGCAGAATGGCAAAGACCCGTGCCGGGAATCCGGAACCATGCTTGGGTTTGGGAAAGGAGACCACAACCAGCGCCCCTGCTTCCGGCACCTTGTCCAGATTGGTCAAGAGTTCGATCTGGTAGTGGTTCGTACTCAGGATATAGGCTTCCAGCGAGTAGTCATCCTTGCTGGTAGCGATTCCCGGGTCGGTATCGGTCGTCTCATGACCGGAAGCGGTGATCTTCCTCTCCTCGTAAAGATACTTGAGAACATCCATGCTCCAGCCTGGATAGTGAGCCACACCGTTGGCATCTTTATTCGCCATCTTCGCCGCATCTGGCCAGCGCTTGGACCAATCGGTTCGCATGGCCACAAAAGCCCCTTCCGGAATCGGTCCATGTTTGGCTTCCCATGCCTTTACATCATCCATGGTTAGCGTATAATCCGGGTTCTGAGCCACTTTTTCATGGACATCGATCACGACCAGCGGCATGATCATCTCTTTGACGTCAATCTGATCCACCGTCCTCAACCCTTTGATGAAGTGGGCCGGTGGATCGACATGAGTGCCCCATTGACCGACGTGCGTATAGAGATGAGCATAAAAGCCGTAGCCAAGGGTCCCAACACCGGGATCGTACCAGAAAAGCGTCTCACGTCTCTCATCAGGGAATCCCGGCCAGTGGGGGATACCAGGAGCAAAGGCATGGGTGAGATCAACGAATTGTTTGGTCTGGAGGACCTTATAGATCTCCATGAGTGTAGGAGACTGTTCAGCGGCCGGGACCTCAATGGCCAGCATCCATGATATCAGCAACATGGCCAGTACTACTCTACCCACGATCTTGACCGTACTCATCGCTTATCCCTCCCTTTACGGACTTTGAAGCAGGAACCAGAAAGCGAGCCTTCTTCCCAGCCTGTACAGGCAACGGATCGAAACCGTCGGCTCTCAGTAACCCACGAAGAAGTTTGGCCCCACCCTACTCCTCCTTTCTTTTGGTGTCAAGAGAAAATTACCGGAAAAACCTCTTGCGCAGTGTGAGAAGCATGAGGGTGGTGGGAAGGAGGGCAAAGAGAAAAATGCCGGTCAGGAAAAGAAAACCGTCCTGATACGCTTCCATGGCGGCCAGCGAGCGGAGTTCTCGCTGGAGTAATGCCGCACCCTGTATCCCCCGCTCTCCGATCGCTTCTCCGGCCAGGGTGAGGTAGGTACGGATCCGCTCCTCTACGGCTTCGATAGCCAGCGGGTAGAGGGACTGGTTCTGGGCAAGAGCGATGTAATGCACGGCCTGACGCTGGTTCAACATGGTGGCAGAGACGGCGATTCCTGCCGATCCTCCGATGCCCATGAGCATGCTCAGGAGGGAAGAGCCCATCCGGACCTGTTCAGGGGGAAGGGTCTTCAGTGCACCGTTCATCAGGGGAGACCAGGTAAATTCTGAACTGAAGCGCAACCCGGCGATCATCAACACCAGCATCCCCTGGCTGACCCAGACGGTGAGGGAGGCTAAGGAGTAGGTCACCAGGCTCAGTGCACCAAAACCGAAGACGAGCAGCACAGGGGGCAGGATCTTATCCGAGATGCGTCCCACAAACGGGCTGACCATCCCGGCCACGATGATGCTGGGGAGGATGAGCATGCTGGCCTGGTACGGGGTATAGTCGAGGGCCTGCTGCAAAAAGAGGGAGAGGAGGAGGGTAGAGGATTGCCAGCCGAAGAGATTGAGAAAGCCGATGGCACAGGCCGAGGCAAAGACCGGATTGCGAAAGAGGTGGAGTTCTACCAGCGGCTCTGCCTGTCGCCATTCATACCATAAAAACACCAGGAAACCGAGAATGGCGACAGCGAGTAAAATGACCACTTCTCGTGCATCCCAGCCTAACCTGCGGCCCTGACTCAGGGCCAGCATCAGGCTCACCAGCCAGACGACCAGGGTGAGGAGTCCTCCAAAGTCAAACGCAGGGGTCCGCTGCTTTTCACCCGGTTCCAGGACCAGGAAACCCAGGATAACGGTCAGGACGGCAAAGGGGAGACTGGCCAGGAAGAGGGCACGCCAACTGAGGTATTCGATGAGATAGCCTCCCACCGGGTAGGCAAAGAGGGCAGAAAGGGACCAGCTAAAGAGGAAGAGCCCGACCCCTAATCCCTGTTGATGTCGGGGGAAGTTTTGATACATGATCGTGACCGAAAGGGGGGTGATGGGACCGGCCACTATCCCCTGTACCACCCGGAAGAAGATCAGTACCGGTGTATTCCAGGCCAGGCTGCACAGGACCGAGCTGATGGTATACCCCAGAAAGCAGAGGAGGAAGAGGCGGCGGTTCCCCAGGAGAGCACCGAGCCAGCCTACCATAGGGAGCAGCAGGGTCCGGGTCACCATGAAACCGGTCAGCACCCACTGCAGTGTCTCCAGATCGCTGCTCAGGCTGGTCAGCATCTTGGGGAGGGCCAGCGGGAGGGTATAGAAGGGGAGGGAGATGGTAAACGTCCCCAACGTGAGGGTCACCACTATCCACCACTTGCGATGCTCCGGCTGCAGGAACTCTCCCTTCGACTGGCTCATCTCGTATACAGCCTCCTCTCCTCACTGTAGCGAGCAGGTCGGTCCTTGTCAAGGAGGAAGCCTCACCGAGCCCAGAGGAGATTTTTGGACATTACAGGAACATATATGGTATAGTAGATGCGCTGTGTGACGCTCCCTCGCTAACCTATGGCGACAACAGGAGTCTCTGCGCATGCTTGCCTCTTTTTCCAGGATAAAAGCGCTGTTGCCCTGGCAGACCCATCGCCAGCTCTGGTGGTGCTCCCTGATCCACCTGTGTAACGACGGCTACTCTTCGACCCTCTCCCTTCTCCTGCCCTTTATTGCGGCCGATCTGCACCTCTCCTACACCCAGGTCGGGTTTCTCAAGACGATCAGTCACACCTTTATCAGCATCCACCAGATCCCGGCCGGATTGCTGGCAGGAAGACTGGGAGCGGCCTATCTCTTAGGGGGAGGACTGGGCTGGTATGCCCTGAGCTATGCCGCTCTCTGGTTTGCCGGAAGCTATGCTGTTGCGCTGGCCTGCGTTGCCTCTGCCGGCATCGGAGGGAGTGTCTATCACCCGGTGGGAACCGCCCTGATCGCCGAGACCTATCCGCTGGGAAAACGGGGATCGGCCATCGGTACCCTCAACTTTGCCGGGGATGTAGGGAAGATCATCCTGCCCGCTCTGGCCGGTCTGCTCGTTGTGCGTATCGGCTGGCGGGGAAGTTGTGTCTGGCTGGGAGGGATCGGGCTGGCCCTGGCCCTGGCCTATCTGCGGCAGCTGGTCAGAAAAGGTTCCTTCCAGATCAGTCCCAGCGAAAAAGGAGACGGGAAAGCACCAGAAAAGACGCGTTTTGGGATTCAAGCCCGGCGCTGCTTCCTCCTGTATGTAGGAATCGGCTTCTTTGACGAGGCGGCACGGGCAGCGGTTATCGTCTTCCTCTCCTTCCTCTTCCTGGCCAAAGGAGTGCCCAAGGCCTGGTTAGGAAGCCTGCTGGCCCTGGTCTTCATCGGAGGTGCCCTGGGCAAGTTTGCCTGCGGCTATCTTACCGATCGGATCGGGGCAATCGGGACCATCCTTCTCACCGAGACGGCCATGATAACCGGGTGTCTCTTGCTCCCCTCCCTCTCCTGGCACTGGTGGCTTCTGCCCCTTTTGCCCGGGTTCGGCTTTGTCTTAAACGGTACCTCTTCGGTCATGTATATCGGGCTGGCCGATACCCTGGGCGGGAAACGACAGAGCATAGGATACGGGATCTACTATACCATCAGCTTTGCCGCTGCCGCCCTCTCCCCCCTGGGATTTGGCCTGCTGGCCGATCAGTACGGGGTGGCAGCCGTCTATTACGGCATTGCCGGCATGAGCCTGCTCATCTTCCCCTTGCTCTGGGACTTATCCCGTCATATCTGAGAGGTCAGGGCATATGCCCGGGGAAACGTTACAGAGCCGGGGACAGGAGAAAGGCTCCCCTGCCCCCGGTTTTAGCGAGATACGGATCAAGAGAGGAGCAGGTCTTCCCGCGCCTTCTTCTGGAACAGCTGCCGGAGCTTACGCAGCGCGGAGTTCTCGATCTGGCGAATCCGCTCCCGGCTGACCCCAAACATCTCCCCGATCTCCTTGAGGGTGTAACTCCGCTCCTCACCGATCCCGAAGCGCAGCCGCAGGATGGTCGCCTCCTTCTCTGAAAGCGCGTGCAGCATCCGGTGCGTGTGCGTCTCCAGGTCTTTCTCCAGCAGGATCTCGATGGGAGAAGGGATCTGCTCGTTCTTGACCAGATCTCCCACCGTGCTCTCCCCTTCGCCGATCGGCTGGTCGAGACGCAGCGTCTTCCGGCTCGCCTGCAGCACATCCCGTACCTTGGCGGTCGGGAGGTGCAACCGGCGGGCGATCTCCTGCGGTGTCGGGGTCCGGCCCAGCTGCTGGGTGAGCTGCTGCGCCGCTTTCTGGATCTTGGCATGCAGCTCGGTAATGTGGATAGGCACCCGGATGGTGCGTCCCTGCTCGGCTACGGCCCGGCCAATCGCCTGCCAGATCCACCAGACGGCATAGGTGCTGAACTTATACCCCCGCTTGTAGGCGAACTTCTCCACCGCCCGCACCAGGCCGAGGC
>RFHZ01000585.1 GCA_003696125.1 Nitrospinota bacterium | reverse complement strand
GAGCAAGGACGTGGGAATCCGTTGCAACGCTATGTGAAGGCGTTTGAGACCTATCTGCGGGTAGAGCGCAACGCGTCTGAGCATACGATACGCAGCTATCTCAGCGATCTGCGGCAGTTCCAAGCCTTCCTGATCACCCAGAATGACCGGGCCGGGGAGTTGCCTCCCCGGCGTCTCCTGCAAACGATTACCCGATCGACCCTCCGCAACTTCCTGGGTTACCTGTACCAGGCGGACAACCAGAGTAGCTCTGTGAGCCGGAAGCTCTCCACCCTGCGCACCTTCTTCCGCTTCCTCTGCCGGGAGGGGTACTGTAAAACAAACGTGGCCGAAGAGATCCTGACCCCCAAGCAGTCCCGCAAGATCCCGGCCTTTCTCTCCCTGGAGGAGGTGCTGGCCCTTCTCGAGCTTCCCGAGCGAGACTCCTTCTGGGGTTTGCGGGACCGCGCTATCCTCGAACTCCTCTATGCCACGGGGATGCGGGTGAGTGAGCTGGTGGCGTTAGATCGTGACGATCTCGACTGGTTTGCGCTCCAGGTGCGGGTACGGGGTAAGGGGAAGAAAGAGCGGTTGTTGCCGTTGGGGGAAGCCACGGTGGAGCTATTACGCACCTATGTTACCCGCCTGACTGCGGAACACAGGACCCATCCTTTTGCTGGGGCTCCTCTCTTCATCAATCGACGGGGAAGGAGATTGACAAGTCGAGGAGTGCGTCTTATACTAAGAAAATACGTGGAGCGAGAAGGGGGAAGCAAAAAGATCAGTCCACACACGCTACGGCATTCCTTTGCCACCCACCTGCTGGAGGCGGGAGCAGACCTGCGCGTAATCCAGGAGTTCTTGGGCCATGAAAGTCTTTCCACGACCCAGAAATATACCCACCTTACCATCAGCAGGTTATTAGAGGTGTATAGCCGTGCACACCCCAGAGCCCAAAAGGAGGGAGGCTAGAGAGAACGTATGTGGCGAGCAACAACGATCCTCTCTGTACGACACCAGGGGCAGGTGGCCATGGCCGGAGACGGCCAGGTGTCGTTTAACAACATAGTGATGAAACATGGAGCCAAGAAGGTACGCAAGCTTTACCATGACCGGGTGCTGGCCGGTTTTGCCGGGGCGGCTGCCGATGCCTTTGCCCTCTTTGCGCGCTTTGAAGATAAGCTGGAGGAGTATGGGGGCAATCTGCCACGGGCTGCCGTAGAACTGGCCAAAGACTGGCGCATGGACCGCACCCTGCGACGGCTCGAGGCTTTGCTGGCCGTGTCTGACCGGACGCACTCCTTTATCATCTCCGGCACAGGTGATGTGATCGAACCGGATGACGGGATCATCGGCCTGGGCTCAGGGGGAAGCTATGCCCTGGCCGCTGCCCGGGCCATGATCAAACACTCGGATCTGAAGGTGCGGGAGATTGTCGAAGAGGCCATGCGCATAGCCGCATCGATCTGTGTCTATACCAACGATCATCTGACCATCGAAGAACTCTAGTTTTGGGGAAAGAGAGGGAGAAGTGACGTTATGGAGACCTTGACTCCGAAGGAAATTGTTGCAGAACTCGATAAATACATTATTGGGCAGGAGGCGGCCAAGCGAGCCGTGGCCATTGCCCTGCGGAATCGTTGGAGACGGCAGCAACTTCCTCCGGAGTTGCGTGATGAAGTCGCTCCCAAGAACATCATCATGATCGGTCCTACCGGGATCGGGAAGACCGAGATTGCTCGTCGTCTCGCCAACCTTGCCCGTTCTCCCTTTCTCAAGGTCGAAGCCTCGAAGTTTACCGAAGTCGGATACGTAGGCCGCGATGTGGAATCGATGATCCGGGATCTGACCGAGATCGCCAAGAACATGGTGCGGGAGGAAGAGATGCAACGGGTGCAGGCCAAGGCAGAGGCGGCTGCCGAAGAACGGCTCCTCGATCTGCTCCTCCCCCCTCCTCCGCGGCGGCGGGGCCTGGAAGAACGGCCTACCCTGGATGATCTGGGACGGGACCACTACCAGCAGACACGGGAGAAGTTCCGGCAGTATCTGCGGGAGGGGAAACTCGATGATCGGGAAGTGGAGCTGGAGCTGGAGGAGCGGAGCCTGCCGTTCATCGAGGTCATCTCCGGGTCAGGCCTGGAGGATATGGATATCAACATCAAAGACATGCTGGGAGGACTCTTTCCCCAACGCAAGAAGAAGCGTAAGGCCAAGGTTCCAGAAGCACTCGCCATCCTGGTGCAGGAGGAGGCACAGAAGCTGATCGATATGGACTCGGTGGTGCGGGAAGCGATCAACCGGGTGGAGCAATCCGGGATCATCTTCTTGGACGAATTGGATAAGATCGCTGGCCGGGAAAAGTTTGCTGGTCCCGATGTCTCCCGGGAAGGGGTGCAGCGGGATCTCCTCCCTATCGTGGAGGGTTCGACCGTTAATACCAAGTACGGGACGGTCAAGACCGATCATATCCTCTTCATAGCCGCCGGTGCCTTCCATGTCTCCAAGCCCTCGGACCTGATCCCGGAGTTGCAGGGACGCTTTCCGATTCGGGTAGAGCTGCACCCGCTGGGGAAGGAGGAGTTTATCCGCATCCTGACCGAACCCCGTAACGCCCTCATCAAACAGTACGAAGCGCTGTTGCAGACCGAAGGGGTCAAGCTGATCTTTACCGATGATGCCATCGCCGAAATCGCTTCCATTGCCGCCCGGGTGAACGAGCGTACCGAGAACATCGGGGCCCGCCGGCTCCATACCATCATGG
>RFHZ01000584.1 GCA_003696125.1 Nitrospinota bacterium | reverse complement strand
CTGGAAAAGGCAGAGGCCTGGTACAGGGAGCGTTATGATCAACTCTTTCCCTCCCATGCCCGGCTCTTCCCCGGGGTGAAGTCGCTCCTCACCTCCTTGCGCCGGGCAGGATACCTGCTGGCCGCGGCCAGCAACAAGCTTCGTCCCTATTCCCAGGCCATCCTGGCCCATCTGGGGATCGATACCCTGTTGCAGGTGGTGGTATGCCAGGACGATGTGGGGGGACGTCTCAAGCCCGATCCGGCCATGCTCCTGGCGATCATGGAGCGGTTAGAGCAATCCCCTCCTGCCACCCTGTACGTCGGGGACACGGTCATTGACATCGAGGCAGGGAGACGTGCTCAGATCGACACGGTGGTCGTCCTGACCGGTTCGGAACATAAGGAAGCGCTGCAGGCCGCCTCTCCTGCCGCCATCCTCCCTTCTGTGGTTGAGCTCCCCCGCTATCTCCATAGCCTGTCCTGAAAGGGAGTGTGCCCAGAGGAGGCGTTTTTTAAGTGTTCTCTGTAGACTCGATATAGTCGATCGCCTTTTGCAGGCGGTGGAGGACGCGTTCCCTGCCGATGATGGAGATGATCTCGTAGATACTCGGGCTTACCGTACCCCCGGTAAGTGCCACCCGTGCCGGCTGGGCCACCTTGCCCAGCTTGACCCCTTCGGCCGTGATGACCTGCTGGAAGGCCTGCTCGATGCTCGCCTCTGAGAAGTCAGGAGCCGCCTTTAGAGCGGTGATCAGCCGCTGCAGAAGCGGTTTTACCTCGGGTCGCAGGAACTTCCGTGCCGCTTTCTCCTCGTAAGAGACCTCCTGGCCGAAGTAGAAGCGGGAGAATTGGGCCAGTTCCACCAGGGTCTTGGCCCGTTCCCGGAGTGAAGCCACCACCCGGCGCAGGAAGGTTTCCTCGATTTCCTGGCCCGGGGACACGATCCCTTCCCGTTCCAGGAAGGGGCGCACGAGAGCGATCAGGCGGCTCTCGTCTATGGTCTTGATATAGTGGCTGTTCAGCCAGAGGAGCTTTTCCGGGTTAAAGATGGCAGCCGATTTGTGGATCTGTTCCAGGGAGAAGTATTTGATCAGCTCTTCCCGCGAGAAGATCTCCTGGTCACCGTGTGACCACCCGAGCCGCACCAGGTAGTTGATCATCGCCTCCGGGAGATAGCCCATATCCCGGTAGGCCAGGATCGAGGTGGCGCCATGGCGCTTGCTCAGCCGCGATTTGTCCGGGCCCAGGATGATGGGGACATGGGCAAACTGGGGCAGGGGATATTCCAGGGCCTGGTAGATCAGGATCTGGCGAGGGGTGTTGTTGATATGGTCGTCTCCCCGGATGACGTGCGAGATACGCATGGTCACGTCATCGACCACCACACAGAAGTTATAGGTCGGGGTCCCGTCAGAGCGCAGGATGATCAGGTCGTCGAGCTGGGCATTGGCAAAGGTGATGGGACCGTAAACGAGGTCGTGATAGGTGGTTTCCCCCTCTAGGGGAGCTTTGAGCCGGATGGCCGGGGTGATTCCGGCCGGGATATCCTTGCGCTCGCGGCAGCGCCGGTCGTAGCGGGGAGACTCTCCCCGTTTGATGGCCTCCTGGCGGCGCTGCTCCAGTTCTTCCGGGGAACAGTAGCAGTAGTAGGCCTTCCCCGCTTCCAGGAGCTTGTGGGCATGCTCCTGGTACAGGGCCAGCCGTTCGGTCTGCCGATAGGGTCCCTCATCCCAGTCCAGCTCCAGCCAGCGCAGTCCCTCGATGATGGCAGCGATAAACTCTTCCGTAGACCGGCTCCGGTCTGTGTCTTCGATACGGAGGATAAAGACCCCGCCCTGGTTGCGGGCGAAGAGCCAGTTAAAGAGGGCGGTACGCACACCGCCGATATGGAGATGTCCGGTAGGACTGGGGGCAAAACGGACCCGTACCTGAGTATTCATCGCTCTCCCTTACTCCGTGAGTTGTTGATCTAAACCGAGGACAGGAAAATCAAAATGGAGGAGATGCGTGTATTTGAGTCCACTGGCGGTATTAAAGAGCACGATCCTCTCCTCCGGTTGCACCTCTCCCCTTTCCTTGAGCTGGAGCAGGGCAGCTAGAGTCGCTGCCCCTTCTGGGGCGACAAAGAGCCCTTCCTCTTTTCCCCACAGGCGCTGGGCTTCGAGCATGGCCTCGTCGGAGACGGCGATCGCCGTTCCCCCGCTTTCCCGCAGCACCTTCAACATCAGGAAATCCCCGATCGCTTTGGGTACCCGCATCCCGGCGGCAATGGTCTGGGCCCCTTCCCAGTAAGGGGCAGAATCAGCCCCTTCGGTAAAGGCTTTGACGATCGGGGCACAGCCGGTGGCCTGGACCGAGACCATGCGGGGACGGTGTGAGGAGATCCAGCCCAGGTGTTCCAGTTCGTCGAAAGCTTTCCACATGCCGATCAGGCCGGTACCACCTCCGGTAGGATAGAGGATCAGGTCGGGCAACTCCCACTGAAAATCCTCGGCCAGTTCCAGTCCCATGGTCTTCTTCCCCTCGATGCGGTACGGTTCTTTGAGGGTAGAGACATCAAACCACCCGTAGCGCTCTCTGGCCTGCTGGATCATCCTCCCCGCGTCCGTGATCAGCCCTTTGACCAGGGAGACCCTGGCCCCGGCCATGGCGCATTCGATGCTGTTGATGGGGGGCACATCCTCCGGCATGACCACGATCGCCTCCAGTCCGGCCCGGGCCGCATAGGCGCTCATCGCACCGGCCGCATTCCCGGCCGAGGGGATGGCGAGCTTTTTCGCTCCCAGCTCTTTGGCCTTGGACACGGCCACGGCCAGTCCCCGCGCTTTAAAGGAGGCGGTGGGATTGTTCCCCTCGTCCTTGACATAGAGATGAGAGAAACCGAGCTTCCTGCCCAGGCGGGGCAGCTCGAGCAGGGGGGTGCCTCCTTCTCCCAGGGAGACGCAGTTCTCCGGGTGCAGTACCGGCAGGAGCTCCCAGTAGCGCCACAGGGTGGCGGGCCGGGTCTGGAACACCGTCTTCTCCACTTCCTGGCGCACCCGGTCCAGATGATAGCAGGCGAGCAGAGGAAAACCGCAGGTGCAGAGGTTGAGTAGCCGGTCAGGGGCATACTCTTGCCCACACTTCGAGCAGACGAGATGGGAAAAGTAGGATTTCATAGTATCAGGACTCCTGCATAGCCGACGACACGATTATAGTCACCACTCACCTCCCCAGAGGTCATGTACCGGACGAGCTGTCCTCGCGTTGCTCCCAGTTGCCGGCAGGCCAGGAGCATGATGGTGGCCGGAACGTATCCGCACATGCTCAAACCGGTTTCAGCGGCCAGGCGATAGAGGCCAGAGGCGTCCAGGGCCAGGATGCGATCGATGGCCTCCTGATCTCTCTGTGCCGCTACCGCGTGGGGTTCATAGTGGGTCATATCGGTACTGGCCACAATCACCACGGTCGATCCCCGCTCTTGGATGGCCTGTGCCAGCGCCCGGGCAATGGTGGTACATTCGGCCCAGGAGAGGGGCTGAAAGATGATGGGCACCATCTGGAAGGGCTGCTGGAAGGACTGGAGGAAGGGGAGTTGCACCTCCAGCGAGTGCTCTTCCCGGTGGGCAGAGGCATCCTCCTGGATCAGGGGACACGCCTTTAGTATCGCCTCGGCCAGCTCTGTATCGATCTCCACCTCTCCCAGAGGGGTTTCCCAGGTTCCGGATCGGACCAGGGCAGCGGTACTCCCCAGGCCGTAATGATTGGGTCCCAGGAGGAGGAAGGTGTGGGGAAAGGCGATACGGGCGTATACCGCTCCGGCCACTGCTCCCGAGTAAACGATTCCTGCATGGGGCACCATCACCCCCCTGACCACTTCCTTTTCCGTCTGGGGAGGAATAAGAGAGGTAATGGCTTTTTGGAGATGGGAAGCCTCGGCCGGATAGAACGTTCCGGCCACGGCCGGATATCGGATCATGCGCCCTTCCTCGCTTGGCCTCACTTACCCCTGTCAGGTCAAAAAAAGTGGTACCCCCGACAGGAATTGAACCTGTGCACAGGGATTAGGAATCCCTTGCTCTATCCGACTGAGCTACGGGGGCACCGATAGACTGTATCCGGTACAGGTAGTTGCTCTGTTAGTGTAACAGAGTCGCTTCTAAGAGTCAAGGCATTGCTTTTTCTTGTCGTTGGAGAGAACCCCTGTCTGAATTATGGCTTGCCTCTCTCCGCCTCTGGTGATAGAATGCCTCTCGCAGGTAGCTCCTTTTCGTATGCTTTGCGCTTTCCATTCCTCCTCCTTCTCCCCTTTCCACCTGCATCTTTCTACTGGCCTCTGCTCCCCGGCTGCGGCTACTCGCCTGGTCAACGGAGCTCAAGAG
>RFHZ01000008.1 GCA_003696125.1 Nitrospinota bacterium | reverse complement strand
CTCCCGCCCCTCGTCTATCCACGGCGCCCCATCCCCCCCGATCACCACCTGCGGAATCCGGCTGAGATCCCACCGTCGACTCCAGGCCAGACTGGCCACTTCCCAAAACGGCAACGTGTCGTCCCCATGGCAATACACCCGTTTGCCGACCAACGCATAGCGTTCCGCGTTCTGCGGTAGGCGCTGCCATCCTTCATAGGCGATCGCACTCTTCACCTCATAATACCGAGTGCCTTCCCGTTGCAGATGCACCCAGAGACCATCCGCTTCCACATACAGGGTCGGGACGACCCGGTCGCCTGCCGGCGGTGCCCCCCCCCGCTGCACACCCTGCTCCCACATCGTATGGTCTGCCTCGACTGCCCGTTGCGCCACCCGCTGAGTCAGGCGATGGATCGTGGCCGGCGATAACACCCCTGCCGTGAGTGCCGTTACCGTACGCACCACCTCTCGGAAGGGCATCCGGCTGGCCAGCTCCACGACCTGCTCCGTCAGGCGCGGGGTGGCCACTTGCGCTGGCGGCCAGCCCAGGTACTCGTCCAGCAGGAAGTGGTACGTCCCGTGCTCGTCCTGATACACGCGTCGCCGAATGCGGAGATCTCCAAAGCGCGTGACCAGGGTGCGCTCTCGCCACCCCTTGTCCTTCCAGGACGCCGGGCGGTGGGCATGGAGCCGTTGCTCGAGGGCCTGCAGGCGCTGGACCGCCTCACGCCGGGCAGAGGCACACCCGAGGCGGTAGCACTCCTCTTCCCAGTCCTGGTCTCGGGCCTGGGCTTCTTGACCTGGGGTCTGGTCTCGTGGTATGCTCTGTGTCATCATCGGTTCGTCCTCCTGAGTGCCTTACGGTTAGGGATATCTCTTTACTCAGGAGTATACGGACCGATGATTTTTTTTCGCTACCACTAACTTGAGACAGCTACCCTCTCTGGGTAACGCTTTACTTCAGAAGTTAGCGTATGCTATAATGATTTCAAATGTCTATTGTGCGCCAGGAAGGAGAAAGGTATGGGAGGCGATCCAACTATAGGAACACCGCGGGAGCCTGCGGAGTGGGCTGCTATCCTTGCTCGAATCGATTTCATCACCCAGGAACTCTGGGAATTGCGTCGCCTAATTGCCAGGTTACTGCCTTCTGAGTCTCCTACCCTCACCTCGCAACTCCTGGGCTGTCTGGGCACCGAACCGATAGAAGCCTATGATGACGAACTCGACTGGGGTAGATTCACCGATCGATGAGTGTGTCCCTCAACATGTTTCAACAAGGAGAAATTTATGTAGATACGATGGTGTTCTACATTCTCCTTCGTGCTGAACAGCGAGTCCGTCCTACGATAAGGGATTTCTTTGCACGCATCGAGACCGGCAGGATTATGGCCTTCACGTCAGGACTAACCTTCGACGAACTGGCCTATCGTCTCCTCCTCGCTCTTATTAAAGACCGCTATGGTGGCTCTCCTCTGGAGCATTTACGAGACAGAGAGGTCGCGCTGCTCCAGGAGCTTTCTCCGGTGGTGATTCCCAAACTACAATTATTACAACGCTTCCCTCACCTCCACCTTGTGGAGATCACCTCCCAAGACATCCGGGTCATGTTGCAGAACATGCTGGAGTACCCCCTGCGGCCTCGGGATGCTTTGCATCTGGCTACCATGCAGCGTCTGAACTGTCTCAACCTGGCAAGCAATGACCAGCATTTCGATGTTGTGCCTGGGATTCAACGGTTCTCTATCGACGTAGTCTGATGAATCGTGCGTTTCATCATACGGCTAAAGCTTGCTTCTCCCCTCATCCTGTGCCTGGTCACCAGGTTTGGGCTGATAGCCGCTGTGTGGATCAGGCAGGGTTGCTTAAAAGGCTTCTATGCATGTTGAGGTTATGCGTGTCCCTCCACCCTGCAACAGCCTTCCTCTGGACAGCAAAAATAGCCTTCTGCTGGACAACAGACCCCATTACCGCAACACACCGACCCTCTGGGACAACAGCCACCATCCGGGCAGCAGGTTCCATCACCCGGACAACAGGTCCCGTCTGGACAACACTGAAAGCCAGGAGGACAACAGGCATTGCGGTGTCCAGAACAACAGAGCCAGTCATCCGGACAGCACCAGACAAACCCCTCGGCAAGCCCCTCTCCAGCACAGCACTGACTCCGCTCCGGCGGACAGCACGTGGAAAAGAGATCGGTACTCCCTATGCAGCAGACATCCTCCGGTTCACAACATCTCCCTTTACAACATGTGCCGCCATCTGGACAGCAATAGGCTGAGATCAAGCCATCGGTACAGCATACGCTTCGACCTGGAGGACAACAGACCCCGGCCAGATTACTCCCTCCTCCTCCGCAGCAAGACGTACCTTCATTACAGCAAAAATCTCCACAGCAGAATGTTCCCTCAGGACAGCATCCGGTCTGGCAGGGGGTCGTTCCAGGGGGACAGGACTCACACGTCCCGAAACGACAGACCTCCCCAGGGGCACAGCAGATCTCCCCACAGGCCACCTGCTCCGGAGGACAACAGAGGAGGTCGCCATTGGCCCGCTGCAACAGTTGTGGAGCCGGGCAGGAGATACACTCGCCATTCAGACAGGTCTCCCCAGGCGCACAGCACTGTGTGAGGCAAGGCGTTTCGTCTACGGCACAGAGGATGCATACCCCATTCTGGCAGACCTCGTTTGGTCCGCAACAATGTAAACCACAGCATGGTGTATCACAGCAACGTCCATCTCCACAGCAGTTTTGTTCCTCTGTACAGCAGTGAACACCGCAGCAGAATTGACCAGGTGGACAACAGCCTTCCCCGCAGCACTCATGATCAGCCGGACAGCAGCTCCCATCCGCGCAGCAGACTTCATCCGCGGTGCAGCAGGTTCCCCCTACGCCTCCACACGGGCAGAAGTCGTCGTCACAGCACTCTGTGTCACAACAGCTTACAAAATAGGGTGGATCGGCATCGTCAAGCGGAAACAGACAGGGGGTGCGCCTGGTCTTCCAGCATTGCCGGCAGACAAAGAAACAGAACCGGCGTTCTCTCCGCGTCGAGAAGTTCCGGCGACAGAGACGGAGGCATTGACGGATTTGACGACGAGAGACGGCCCACGCTTGCGTCGGCACACTCAACGTACTCAGCAGCGCTCCCCCCACAAACCGCCCGACCCGCCATAACGCCTCCCGCCGGGAGATCCCATGGGCCAAAGACCGGGTCAGGTCATCAAAGTGGTGTTCCATCGGTTTCCCTCCTACCTTCCACCCGCCTCCACCGGGACCCTCTTCCTGCCGTCAGACCCCTTTCCTGGCTCGACGCTCTCCCCTGCCTCACCGGTGGATGACTTCCCGTTTCCTCCCGCCGCCTGGGTCAGGAGGGCCAAAATCGGTTCGGCCCCGACCGCGACCTCGGCGGCAATCCTCCCCTCCCCATCGATCAGGTACCCGATCGGGGTCCCAAACATCGCATACGCCCGGGAAATCTCCCAGGACCGCTGCAACACCACCGGGAAGGTGAGCCCATGCTTCTGGACTTTCTGGCGATTCTCCTCCACCCCACGCCGGCTGATCAGGATCACCTGCACCGCAGGAGTGCGCCGATGGAGCGCTTCCAACTGGGGCAGTAACTGCTCACACGGCCCACAGTGAGGATCGCTAAAGACCAGGACCACCGGCTGACCCCGGTACTCGGCCAGGGCAAGCTCTCCCCCCTTCAGCCGGGGTAGAGTAAAATCAGGCGCCAGCGTGCCGGCTGACAATCCACTGCGATTGATCCGGCTCCCAGCCAGGGAGCGATGTCCCTTGGGCCGGGGATGGCCGTTCGTGGGGGCCGGGGCAGGCTTGTGG
>RFHZ01000057.1 GCA_003696125.1 Nitrospinota bacterium | reverse complement strand
TCCAGGGGTGAGTCGACGGGCACCGGAGGGAGAGGGTAGACTTTTCTCTCCCTTTTCCCTATCCTGTAAGGGAATGTTATGCGGCCATGGGACGTTATATACCATGCCGGGACACCGCAGCAAGACGGTTTTCATGCAGGGGGAAGAGCAGGATCATGCAGCTCTCCATCATCATCCCCACGCTCAATGAGGAAACGAGCCTGGAAACGACGCTGAAGACCCTCTCCCACTCCCCCGCTGCCGAAGTCATCGTTGTGGATGGAGGGAGCACGGACCAGACCCTAGCCATTGCCCGGCAAAGGGGATCCCGGGTCCTGTCGGCACCACGAGGCCGGGCCAGCCAGATGAATGCCGGAGCCAGAGCAGCTCACGGCGATGTGCTCCTCTTTCTGCATGCCGATACGCTCCTCCCTCCCCACTTTCACCGGGAAATCGAGCAGGCCCTCTCTCATCCCCAGGTGATCGGGGGACGATTCGATGTGCGGTTCGACCCTATAGACCCGCACACCCTGAAGGAGTGGGTCCAGGAAGGCCTCTTGCATCTGGTCGCTTTTCTGATGAACCTCCGCTCCCGCTGGACACATATCGCCACCGGAGATCAGGCCATCTTCATCCGGCGCCGGTGTTTTTTCCAGCTGGGGGGGTATCCTGAACTCCCCCTCTTCGAAGACATCGAGTTGAGTAAACGGATGAAACGCGCCGGAGAAATCGCCTGCCTGCGCAGTAAGGTCACCACCTCGGCCCGCCGCTGGCGTAAACAGGGGGTTGTGCGGACCATCCTGCTGATGTGGTGCCTGCGGTTACTCTATTTTCTTGGCCTTTCCCCTCACCTGCTCTGGAAGGTATACCGGGATGTACGCTGAACGAGAAGAGAAGGAGAAGAGATAGACATGGGAAACTGGCAACGCCGGAAACATCGACTGCTGGCCAAACTCTTTACCCGTTTTCGCTGGCTCACCACCCTCTGGTTACGAGGGCACACCTTCACCAAACTCGGTCCTCCCCCCTGGACTCCCCTGCCCAAACCGCTCTCCACATGCACCGTGGCTCTGGTCACCACAGCCGGCGTCCATCGCCGGGACGACCAGCCCTTTGACATGACCGATCCGGATGGAGACCCGAGCTACCGGGAGATCCCCGGCGACTGGCCCCTGGAAGAATTAACCATCACCCACGACTACTACGACCACAGCGATGCGGATAAGGACCTGAATATCGTCTTTCCCCTGCAACGTCTCCAGGAGTTTCAGGCCGAAGGACGTATCGGCAGGCTGGCCCCGGTCCACTACAGCTTCATGGGACACATCGACAAGCACCATCTCCCCGTGCTCCTGTACGAGACCGCTCCTGAGGTTGCCACCAAACTTAAAGAGCAAAAGGTGGATGTGGTGCTCCTCACCCCGGCCTGAGCCCTCTGTAATCGGTCGGTGGGACTGATACAACGGGTGATCGAAGCGGAGGGGATGGCGACCATCGCCATCAGCATTCAACGGGAACTCACAGAGGCCGTAAACCCTCCCCGGGCCCTGTTCCTGCGCTGGCCCTTTGGACATCCGCTGGGGGAGCCTTTTGCCGTAAGGCAGCAACGCCGTATCCTGGAGGAAGCGTTTCGTCACCTGGAGACGATGACAGAACCGGGGATCATCGATCTCCCCTACCGCTGGCGGCGGGAACAGTATTAAATCTCGATCTCCTCTCCCTCTTTTGCCACCGCAAACCCTGCTGCGCTCACCCGCTGCCAGGCCGGGTGAGCCGGGTCGAGCAGCGGGTTGGTATGGTTGAGATGGGTGAAGATGATGCGGGTCTGTATCCCCTCCAGCCTGGCCAGGCTTTCCACAACCGGGGGATGGGGGACCCCGGCCATACGCATGGCCGGAAGCTCGCTGCCAGAGAAGAAGGTACCATCGATGATGGCGATATCCACCTCCCGGATGAGGGCCAGTACCGCCTCGGTGTAATAATCGAGATCGGGCATGTAGAGGACAGAGAGGGTCCGTCCCTGGATGACATAGGCGAGGGTATTGGCATCCTCGTTCCGATGCGGGACTTCTACCGGCAGCAGGGAGAGGGCAGGGGTGAGGGGGTGACGCTGGTGAGGAAGCAAACGATGACAGCAGACATTCCCCTGTTCCAGCAGGTAGCGGAAGGGTTTATTGTGGCGCAGGAAGCTCTCCATCTCTGCCGTGCAATAGAGGGGAAGGGCCTGCGTGTTCCAGCCCTCCTTGCCCAGATAGGCCAGTCCCAGATAGTGACCGATATGGGCGTGGGTGAGAAAGATGGCATCAGGGAGAAAAGGGCTCTCCTCCCTTCCCCGCCTGCTCCGCAACCGGTAGAGCTGGTCGGGCAGGTGGGGAGAGGCATCGATGACAAACGCCTTGTCTGCCTCCAGGTCGATGATACCAAGAGAGGGAGCCATCCGCACGGCAGCAGGGTCGTGTCGGGCCTGCTGGCAATGCGAACAGGCACACCCGATATGGGGGACCCCCCCATCCTGCGCTGAACCGAGGATAACGAGCTTCTGCATCGACTGGATTCTCCTGTGAGAGGTCACGTCATGACATTATCCGCGAGAAGCGGTATAATGTCAAGAGCGACTTTACCTCTCTCTCAACCAGAAAGGATACCGGTTATGAGCGAACACCAGGAAACCCTTGCTCCCCAAAAGGAGCGAACGCAGGAGATCATTCGACGCCTCAAGGAACTGTACCCGGATGCCAGGTGCTCCCTGCACTTCACGAACCCGCTGGAGCTTCTCGTTGCCACCATCCTCTCTGCTCAGTGTACCGATGAGCGGGTAAACAGGGTGACGGCCACCCTCTTCCAGAAGTATCGCACGGCTCAGGACTACCTCTCCGTGCCTCTAGAAGAGCTGGAAGAAGATATCCGGCCCACCGGGTTTTACAAGAACAAGGCCAGGACCCTCCGCCGGTGCTGCCAGGCCCTGGTAGAACATCATGGTGGCCAGGTACCTGCCGACATGGCCTCTCTGGTCAAGCTGAGCGGGATTGGACGCAAAACGGCCAATGTCGTGCTGGGAAACGCCTTTCATCGTGCCGAAGGGATCGTGGTCGATACGCATGTAAAGCGGCTGGCCGGCCGGCTGGGACTCTCCGGGCAGACCGATCCGGAGAAGATCGAGGCAGACCTGATGCGGCTCGTTCCCCAGGAGGAATGGGTCCGTTTCGCCCATCTGTTGATCTATCATGGCCGCCAGATCTGTGGAGCGCGAAAACCGAAATGCGCCGAATGTGTCCTGGCTGACCTCTGTCCCTCGGCCCAGGAAGAAGAGAAGCGGTTTTCTTGAACAGGGAGGAGCGATGGAACAGGGGACCGATCAAAACCGAGCAGCGGTAGAACTGCGCAAAGGACTCTATCTGGTACCGGGACATAACCCCTCTCCCATGACCGGAGCAGGGACGAACACCTATCTCTTGGGAGAACGCTCTCCGGTCTTGATCGATACCGGAGCAGGAAACCCCTCTTATCTGGCCGCCCTCCAGGCCTGTTTACAACGGTACGCTTTGGGACCGCTCCGCGCCATCCTCCTCACCCATGGGCATCCCGACCATGTGGGGAGCTGCGACCTCCTGCGACAGCATTTCCCCCAGGTAACCATCTACAAGATGCCGCTCACCGGAAGAGCCGAGCACTTTCGCTCCCCCTTTTCCCCTCTCCAGGAGGGGGATCGGATCCAGGGGGACGGCTTTACCCTGCAGGTCATGTATACCCCTGGCCATGCCCGTGATCACCTCTGCTACTATCTTCCCGAAGAACGACTCCTCTTTTCCGGGGACCTGATCGCAGGAACAGGTACCGTGGTGATCTCCCCGGAAGGGGGGGGACTTTCTGCCTACCTGCACTCCCTTGAGCGCTTACTCCAGCTCGATATCGCCTCTATCTACCCGGCGCATGGTCCGGTCATCACCCGTCCCCAGGAGAAGATCCGCGCCTATATCGCCCATCGCCAGATGCGCGAAGCCCAGGTACTGGCAGCCCTGACCCAGGGAGCAACCACCGTTTCCAGCATTGTCAGACGCATTTATACCGATCTTTCTCCTTCCCTCTATCGCATCGCCGAGCGCTCCATCCTCTCCCACCTGCTCAAGCTGGAGGAGGAGGGGAGGGTAGTACGCGCAGGAGAAGAGTTCCGGCTTGTCTGAGCGAAGAGAGAAGAAGAGCTCCTCCCCGTCTATACGTTAAAGCGGAAGGTGATGATGTCACCATCCTGTACCGTATAGTCTTTCCCTTCCAGGCGCAGGAGTCCCTGCTTGCGGGCTTCGGCAAAGGAGCCGGCTTTGACCAGGGTTTCATAGCTGATGACTTCGGCCTTGATAAATCCTCTCTCCATGTCGGAATGGATCACCCCGGCCGCCTTGACGGCCGGGGTCCCCTGCCGGATCGTCCAGGCCTTGACCTCATCTGTGCCGATGGTAAAGAAGGAGATCAGGTGCAGCAGTTGATAGGAGAGGCGAATGAGGCGGCTCCGGGCCGATTCCTCTTCTCCGATCTCTTGAAGAAAGGCCTGGGAATCCTGCTCATCGAGCTGGGCGATCTCCATCTCCAGGGCCCCGCAGAGGGGGAAAACAGCGGTTTGCGGGAGGGCGGCGTAGGGGGTGAACCGGGCCAGGAGCTCTTCCCTTTCCCCCACAATCTGCTCTTCGTCCATGTTGAGGATGATGAGGAGCGGTTTGGCTGTTAAGAACTGAAATCCCCGCAGCAGCTTTTCCTCTGCCGGGGCAAAGGAGAGGGTACGGAGCGGCTGTTCCTCCTCCAGGCAGGTGAGGCAGCGCTCCAGGAGTTCCAGTTCCTCCCGGCTGGCCTTTTCTCCGCGCCGTACCGATTTCTTCAGGCGTTCTAACCTCCCTTCCACCACCTGCAGGTCGCTGATCAGGAGTTCCCCCATCACCTCCTGATAGTCGCGGAGAGGATCGATACGACCGTAGGGGTGGGGGACATGAGGAGCGGCAAAGCAGCGGATGACCACTCCTATGGCCGTGGCAGGACGTATCTGGGTCAGCCGGGCTTCTCCCACTCCCTTGTGGGCATGGGCACCGCCGATATCGATATATCTCACCTCGGCCGGTACCACCCGGCGGGGGGCAAAGAGCTGTCCCAGATGCGCCAGGCGGGCATCCGGGACCTTGGAGACGCCACGATGCACCTCGACTTTGCCACCGCCTGTCCCCTGCAGGGGGACGGATCCCTGGGTTAAGGCGTTAAACACGGTGGTCTTACCGCTTTGGGGCAGACCGATGATCCCTATTTCCATGGCTAAGCTCTCCCTGTCGTCGAGCGTTCCCCCTGGGGTAGGGCAACCCTCTGCAAAGTTTCATCTCTCTTTATTAATATAATTGACAATCATACACTCAATATATTATACT
>RFHZ01000583.1 GCA_003696125.1 Nitrospinota bacterium | reverse complement strand
GGACCCATGGCCATCATCAAGCACCTCATCGTCGATGAATTCGGCACCCATGTGGGTAAGCATAGCGAGCGGTTGCAGGTCACCCGCATCGGCAGTGGGGAGAAGCTGCTGGAAGCACCGCTCCTACACCTGGAAACGGTGCTCATCAGCGGACGCGGGATCAGTCTCTCTGCCGATGTGGTGGAGGCCTGTGCGGAACGAGGCATCCCCCTGCATTTTGTAGACGGCAGGGGGAATCTCTCGGCCAGCCTCTACTCTGCCGGTCTGACCGGCACGGTGCAGACACGTCGTGCCCAGTTGCTTGCGGTATACGACACCCGGGGACTGGCTTTAGCCAAGGCCTTTGCCATCGGCAAGATCCGCAACCAGGCCAATCTCCTCAAATACATGGTGAAAAACCGCAGGGAGAGCGAGCCGGAGCTGTACCAGGAGATTCACCTGCTGGTGAGGGAGATTCTGGATCATGAATGGGAGGTAGAGAAGCTGCAGGCCAACTCGGTCGAAGAGGTGCGCTCTGAGCTCCTCTCGGCCGAGGGGAGGGCGGCGCAGCGCTACTGGGACGGTATCGGCAAACTGCTGCTCCAGGAACTGCACTGGCCGGGTCGCCGTACCCAGGGTGCCATCGATCCCCTGAACTCGGCCCTCAACTACGGATACGGTATCCTCTATGCCCAGGTCGAGCGGTGCCTGGTGCTGGCCGGGCTCGATCCCTATGGGGGCATCCTCCATGTCGATCGACCGGGCAAACCGAGCCTGGTGCTCGACTGTATCGAGGAGTTCCGGCAGGCGGTGGTCGATCGCACCATCTTCGGCCTGGTGAATAAGGGGGTGGATCTGGACACCGATGACAGGGGGCGTCTCACCCAAGAGACCCGCCAGACCCTGGCAGAGAAAATCTTCCAGCGCCTGGACAGCCACGAACACTATGCAGGTAAGAAGATGGCGTTACGGAACATCATGCAGATGCAGGCCCGGCACATCGCGACCTTTCTGCGGGAGGAACGGGAGCAGTACGAGCCGTTTGTGGCCAGGTGGTAGCGGGCATGAAGTGTTTGCTGATCTACGATATCCCGGATGACCGGATCCGGACCAAGATTGCCGATTTCTGTCTCGATTATGGGTTGGAG
>RFHZ01000582.1 GCA_003696125.1 Nitrospinota bacterium | reverse complement strand
GCCTTAGCCCGGTTGATGGCCGGACGGACCACCATCATCGTGGCCCATCGCCTGTCCACCGTGCAAAAGGCGGATCGGATCGTGGTGCTGGAACAGGGACGGATCGTGCAGGAAGGGACGCACTGGCAACTGCTCGCTGCCGGCGGGGCGTACGCCAGGCTGTACCGGGCAAAGACGCCGGTGGAGAGGACCCGCCTCCCCCTGGCCGGGGGGGATGGCTAGTGATTATTCTCCGGCCAACAACAGCCTGTTGAAAGGAGAAAAGATGCTATTGGAACGCTTTGAAGACCGGGGCCTGGCGCATTATTCTTACGCCGTTGCCTGTCCGGCAGCAGGAAAGATGGCGGTCATCGATCCCCGGCGTGACGTGGACATCTATCTGGAATTTGCCCGGGATCGCAACCTGGAGATCGTCTATGTCCTGGAGACCCATATCCATGCCGACTATGCCTCTGGAGCCTGGGAGCTGGCCCACCGGAGTGGGGCAGAGCTCTGGCTTTCTGCGTACGATACAGGGGAGATCTATGAGGTCACCTTCCCCCATCATGAGCTCGGAGAAGGAGACGAACTGGTCATCGGCTCGCTACGTATCCAGCCCCTCCATACCCCGGGACACACCCCGGAACACCTCTCCTTTCTCCTCTATGATACCACCCGCTCTGCAGAGATTCCCCTGCTCATGTTCAGCGGGGACTTTCTCTTCGTGGGGTCTCTAGGGCGTCCCGATCTGCTGGGAGAAGAGGCCAAGCATGAGCTGGCCGTGCAACTCTATACCAGTGTCCGGGAAAAGCTCGAAGGTCTCCCGGATGGACTGGAGATTTACCCGGCACACGGTGCCGGGTCGATGTGTGGGGCAGGGATGAGTAGCCGGCCGACTTCTACCCTCGGCTTTGAGCGGATGACCAATCCCTATCTGCAGAAGGACCTCTCCTGTGAGGCGTTTGTCGAGAAGATCCTCTCTACGGTTCCCCCTTTTCCGCCTTACTACCGGCGGATGAAGGAGCTCAATGCGCAGGGACCGGCCCTGCTGAACGGTTTGCCGGGAAGGGAAGCGTTAGAGGTGAGCCGGTTTCGACAACTGGTTGAGGACGGGCATACCGTGATCGACCTGCGGGATCAGCTCAGCTTTGGCGCCGGCCATATCCCCGGCGCTTTGGGTATCGGGGCCGGGACCGATCTCTCCACCTGGGCCGCCTGGGTGGTCCCCTATGACACCCCGCTCCTCCTGGTCTCCCCGGATGTGACCACCGTGGAGGCAGCCGTACGTGCCCTGGTCCGCGTAGGGTTAGACCAGATCGCAGGGTATCTGGACGGTGGCATAGAAAGCTGGATCAGGGCCGGCTATTCCTTGCAAGCCACCCCGCAGATCTCTCCACCTGATCTGTATCGACGGCTCCAGCAGGGGGAGGCCATCTGTGTGCTCGATGTCCGTTCCGATGCGGAGTGGCACTCTGGCCATATCCCCGGTGCCCTCCATATCATGGGGGGAGAGCTGATGCACCGGCTTTCTGAGATTCCTGCCGGCTCTACTCCCCTGGCCGTGGTCTGTGCGAGTGGGTATCGCTCCACCGTAGCGGTGAGTGTCCTGGAGCGAGCCGGTGTGCATCCCCTTCTCCATGTGACCGGTGGCATGAATGCCTGGCGACAGGCTGGTCTGCCGTTGAGCTACGAGTAGCTAGGGCTGTTTTTCCCGGATTATGAGCGGGAGTTTTACCCCCTGTATGGTTGCCCCTGGTCCGATGAAGCGGAGGGAGCGCTCCCCGGTGAAGAGATCTGGATGCACGTACCAGTCCCCATCGGCAGCACCCAGGGCGATACGACTGGCCGTGTCACCGGCGTGACCGAGGGAAAAGAGGTTGATAGCACCCCCCAGGAGGGTTCCTACCGTGGCAAAAGCCAGCTTGACCACCCCATAGGGAGGAGTCGTCATGCTGCTGAGCACGACCAATCCGGTCTTGCCTCCGGCCGATCGGTCGGCAAAGGGTTGGGCCTGGACCCAGGGAGCCGTACCCGGCAGGAGCAGGAAGCAGAGAAAAGTGGTGATCAGCAGAGCCCTCATCCTTTATCCCTCCTTTTGTCCGGTCTGCGAAAGGGTTAGCTGATTTCGAGTCGGTTACGCTCCAGGATAGGATAGGCGATGCTGCAGAGGTGCGAGTTGATCCGGCGGAGATTACTGATCAGATCGAGATGAATGGAACTCGTCTCGATACTCTCCCGTAGCCCTTTATGGAGTCGCTGGATATGTGATTCCCGGAGATGACGGGCGATTTCCGCCAGCTTGCGTTTGTGTCGCAACAGCTTGCGGGCGATTTCCGGATCCCCGGTGGCAAAGGCGGCGATGGCCAGTTCAAAGTTCTCTTCGATTTTCTTGTGAAAATCGCAGATCTCGGCAAAGCCCTCTTTAGAAAATTCCAGCCGTTTTTCCATCTTTTTGCGGGCCAGTTCGACCACGTTCAACTCGATGATGTCTCCCACGTTCTCCAGTTCGGTGGTGAAGGAGATCAACTCGAGCTCACGGGCTGCCTGCTCCTCGGTCAGTGCACCGCGGGAGAGCTTGGTGAGATAGAGTTTGATGCGGTGTTCCAGGAAATCGATGATGTCGTCGCGACTGCTCATCTCGTCTAATAAAGCCGGATCATGGGTTTGAAAAGCGAGCAGGGCATCGGAGAACATCTGTTGCACATGCTCTGCCATGCGCAGGATCTCTCGCGTGGCCTGGGCAAAAGCGAGAGCCGGTGTATCCAGGGCTCGCTCATTGAGATAGAGCACCTGAATCCCTCCCCCCTTGAGCTCCGGCTCATCCGGGACGATTTTCCGGACCACCCAGGCGCCCAGGGAGATGAAGGGGAGAAAGGCCAGAGAGACCGCCAGGTTATAAAGGGTATGGGCATTGGCGATCTGGTGGGGCAGGTCAGCAGAGGTCTGCTCCACCAGCCGGGCAAAAGGATCGAGGAAGGGGAGGAACAAGAGGACACCGGTGATCTTGTAGATGAGCTGTGCCCAGGCGATCCGTTTCCCCTCAACATTGGTGCCCCAACTGGCGAGAAAGGCACCGGCGATGTTTCCCACATTTGCTCCCAGGATGATAGGGATGGCGGTAGAGAGGGTAAGCAGGCCATTAAAGGAGAGGGAGAGGATCAGTCCCAGGGTTACCGCACTGCTCTGGACCAGGCTGGTGAAGATAACGGAAAAGACTATGGTCAGGACAGGATTGGCTTCCAGGGAGTGGAGGATATCTTGAAAGAGGATACTCTGCTGCAAGGGACGTCCGGCCTCGGCCATGGTTTGCATGCCGAAGAAGAGGAGGCCAAACCCCAGGAAGATCTGCCCCAGAGAGCGCGTTGCCGGCCGTTTGCTGAAGAAGAGGAGGAGAAAGCCGAAGACGATTGCCCAGCGGATATACTGGGAGATCTGGAAGGAGATGACCTGGACCGTGATGGTGGTCCCGATGCCCCCTCCCAGCATGACCCCCATGGCCTGGGTCAGGGAGATGATCCCGGCATTGGCAAACCCGACCATCAGGATCGCGGTTGCGCTGCTGCTCTGCAGGATGACGGTCAGGATAATGCCGGCGATCAGGGCCATGAAGCGATTCTGGGTCAGGCTGGTGACCAGCCCGCGCATTTTGTCGCCAGCCCGCGCCTGCAGGCCCTCACAGGCCAGCCGGCTCCCATACATGAAGAAGACGAGGCCGATCAATAGCTCCAGGAAATGCATTCTCTACTCCATCCACTACCCCAAGCAAAAAAGCCTCCCGTCTCACTTAGGGAGGCTTTGACCGCCAGACCCAAAGCTTTTGCGCTTATCACACCCTGCAGAGGATTGCTAGGAGAAGCAACAGTAGCTTACATGGAAGGAACTTCCTTCGCTTCTCTGTTTCCACGTTTTGCTGCCGTAAGCGATTTCTGCTCCCTAGTGCTATCTATTTATACTCCTTTTACGGAAATTTGTCAATATCAGAATCCGTTCTGTATCTGTCTCACCTTACTGGGAGGACCCTATCCCCTGAGAGAGGGCGTCGTCGCCAGCGCTCCGTACCATGCCCCGGGAGGCCATGACAGGAGCGGTTTCCACCGCGCCCCCAAGCGAGCACCGTCCCGCCGGGTCGCGACTAAAATCGCTCCTCCAGGCGAGGGAAAGATCCCGTTGCCGGTGCAGCAATCTCCAGGCAGAGAGCATACCAGGAAGTTGAGACAGACTCACCCGTTCTTCCCTGGGAGCTGAAAAGCGTCACCTGGCGTCCTTCATTACCTCCCTTCCGGGAAGTTACAGGGGAAGCAGGAGTTGTTGTTCAAGGAATTCCCGCACCTCGGCAGTGGCAGCGCGGTTCTCCAGCACATCCTGAATCCAGCGCAACGCCGTTTCCGCATCGATGGAATGCTCTTCGTAGGCGAAGACGAGCTTTTCGATGAGCACGACCTTTTGATCGTTGGTGAGAGTGGCGTAACCGCGTTCGGCTTTTTTGGGCATAGATCTTCCTCCTCGAACGTCAGGTTACTCTCTCCCGCCTATTTACTATACCGTGAAACGGTAGCCTTTGTCCAGTTCTTTATTAGGTGGCTGTCTCAAGTTCCTGGGAAGGTGAGACGCTTCGTCATGACCACAGGATGGCTCCGGTGTAGGAGCGGTTTCCACTGCCGAGACCGCCGAGCACGCAGAAAAGCACCACAAAGATCCAGGGGGGAGATATAAGGCACAAAGGAACAAAAGCCCAGAGGCACCGGACGCCTGGTAGAGGCGCAGCGTGCTGCGTCCCTACCTGGCGAACCCGGAACACTTGACTACAATAAACCAGGCACAAAGGATTTACTCAGTCCTCATCACTCATTACTCGTTACTCATTACTCATCACTCATTAGCCAGGTGGGCGGTCTTCTCCAGGTAATGAGGGGCCTGCAGGGTGCGGAAGAGTCTATGCGCCTCGTGCAGATGGGAGGCCATCGCTCCCTGCATCCCCTGTCTCCGGGCCAGGTAGGCCAGGTCGAGATGGGTACGGCCGGTCTCAAAGCGGGCCTGGATGGTGGTAAAGACTTGCAAGGCTTGCTGGAGATGATTGCTGGCCGTGGAGAAGTCTCCTTCACTTTGTGCGATTCGTCCCAGGGTCCGGTGGGCCAGGCCGATTCCAGGCCGATGCGAGTACCGTTGGGTCAGTTCTAATCCCTGCCCGGTAATCTCTCGCGCCTCTTTAAGCGCTCCGGCCTGATGTTTGGCTTCTCCCAGTATCACGATGAAGCGTGCACAGGTTTGGGGGAGCCCGGAGCGGTCAAAGAGCTGGAGTGTCTCTTCTAACAAAGGAATAGCCTGTTCCGCGTCCCCTTTTTCCAGATAGGCCCACCCCAGGTATCCGGTGGCCAGGGCTCTGCTCACCGGGTCCGGGGCAAGGGTTCGGCTCTGCTGGCAGGCAGCAATACCCGCTTCCCAGTCGCCGCGCAGGGCCAGGACCCAGCCGCTGATCCCCTGGGCAAAGCTCTGCAGGCGAGGATCTGCCAGCGTCTCCCCGATGGCATAGGCTTGAGCCTCCACGGCCAGGGTTGTGGCAAAGTCTCCCCAGAATCCGGCATTGAGTCCTACACTCCAGTAAGCCAGTCCCAGCCAGTGCCGGGCGGTGGTGCGCTGGAGAAGAGTGATGGCCTGCCGGCCATGCTCCATCCCCTGCACGAATTGCCCGATAGAAAAACTCTGCAGGGCTATCACGTAGTGAGCCTGACCCAGGGTTACCGTATCCTGGCAGCGCTCTGCCTCCTGGAGGGCTCGGGACGCACTCTGGGCGGTCTGCTGGTAATCGCCGAGATAGAAGGCGTTCAGGCCCAGGCGGAAGTAATACGGCCCGGCCAGAGTCGGATCGGCGAGCCGCTGTAGACGTTCCTCCTGTTCCCAGAGGAGATCTGCCACCTCCCGAAAGCGTCCCAGCACAGAGAGGGAAAAGGCCTGGCGGAAGGCCAGATCGACCAGGCAGCGGTCTTGCTCGGTGGTGGGGAGTTGCTGGGCGCGCGTGTATGCCTCCTGCAGGGCAGCCAGGGCTTCGCGGTGCGCATAGGTATGCGCTGCCTGCTCGGCGAAGCGTCGCAGATATTCTACCGCCTTTGCCGTTTTCCGGCTGCGTCCGTAGTGATAGGCGAGACGATCGTAAACTTCGGTTAAATGGTGGGCATAGAGGGTCTCCAGTGCCCTGCCGGTAGCAGCATGAAGGGCCTGACGCCGGGTCAGGGGCAGGCTGGTGTACGCCGCTTCCTGGACCAGAACGTGTTTGAACACGTACACCCGTTCTCCACCTCTGACCTGCTCATAGAGGAACTCTCGTTGCTGGAGCTCTTGCAGGAGTGAGGTCATATCCTCTCCCCCCCAGATCGCGTGCAGGAGGGGGAGGGAGACGATACGCCCCAGAACCGAGGCGGTCTGCAGCAGGCGCTTTGCGGGCAGGGACAGGCGATCGATACGGGCCATGAGGACCCCCTGGATGGTGTCCGGTATGGTGAGATCCGTCTGGACCCCCTGCTCGGCAACGGCCTGGGTCAGTTCTTCCAGGAAGAGGGGATTCCCCTCGGCCCGGTCCAGAATAAGAGGAGTAATCGTGTCGGGGAGCTGCGGGAGGATCGAGTGTACCACCTGGTAGCTCTCTGCGGGATTGAGGGGCAGAAGGGTTATCTGGGTAAAGTAAGACTTCTCTATCCAGGGAGGACGGTACCCGGGACGATATGTGGCCAGCAGGAGGATGGATGCACCGGCCATCCCCTGTACCAGCGAGTGCAGACAGGCTTCAGAGGCCTGATCGATCCAGTGCAGGTTTTCTACTACGATGAGCAGGGGACAATGCTGGCTGGCCTGCAGGGTGAGCTGACGGAAGAGCGTAAACAGCCGGTTCTGTATCGTCTCAGGGCTCAGTCCGGCTATCTCTTCCCTATAAGGTTGCAATCCCAGCAGATCCAGGAGAGGAGGGGCAAAGGTCTCAAGATCCATTCCCGCTTCCTGTAAGCATTGGTAAGCCTTATCCCTGGCCTCACCATGACTATCCGTCTCGGTGATCCCGCAGAGCTGGCGGATCAGATCTCGTATCGGGAGATAGGGCATGGTGCGCCCATAAGAGAGACAATACGTTCTCTGTAAGGTGATCTGCTCTGCAGAGAGATGCTGGAGAAATTCGGTCAGGAGACGAGACTTTCCCAGGCCGGCCTCCCCCACGATTCCCACCACCTGTCCCTGGCCATGCTCTGCCCGCACCAACCGGTCGTGTAAGGTCACCAGTTCCTGATCACGCCCGACAAAACAGCGCGTCTCTTGATCTGGCTGGGCCCCTCTCTGAAAGAAGGAGGTCGGGGGAGCGAGCAGGTGATACACAGCCAGCGTGTCGGATGGATCTGTACCCTGGAGGGTCCCGATCTTCTTGACCTTTGTCCCTGTGCCGATCTTCCTGCGGGTCGTTTCGCTGATGAGGATGGTACCCGGGCCGGCCAGTTGCTGGATCTGCGCGGCGAGATGTATGGTGTCTCCCATTTCGGTACTGGTTGTCCGGCTGTCATGCTCGATACGCCAGGCCAGAACCGGGCCGGTATGGACCCCGATACGTATCTGGGAAGGGCTTCTCGCTGTCTCCTCTTGTCGAAGAGCGTCTAGCAGGTCTAAGGCGGCCAGCACGGCTCGCTCGGCATGATCTTCCTGCGTTACCGGTGTGCCAAACAGGGC
>RFHZ01000581.1 GCA_003696125.1 Nitrospinota bacterium | reverse complement strand
TAGAAGGGATTGATCGAGATGCGTCAGTCGGACCGGAAGATAGCTGAAGGAATCCTGTTCACCGACCAGTACCAGCTCACCATGGCCCAGCTCTACTATCGCCTGGGGCTACACGAGAAACGGGTCCAGTTTGAACACTTCTTTCGAGACTATCCCGATTACGGAGCACACAAGGCGGGCTACTGCATTAATGCCGGCCTGGAGTGGTTTCTCGACTGGATGCGTGAGGTCCATATCCGGGAAGAGGATCTCACCTACCTGCGTAGCCAGACCGGTCGCGCCGGGACACGTGTGTTCCAGGACGATTTCCTCGATTGGTTACGTAGGAATGGGACCTTTGACGCCATCACGCTGCGCGCCATTCCGGAAGGGCGCGTTGTCCATCCCCAGGTCCCGCTGACCGTGGTACAGGGACCACTGGCCATCGCCCAGATATTGGAAACCCCGCTCCTCAACCACCTCAACTACCAGATTCTGGTTGCGACCAAAGCGGCACGGATCTATGATAGCGGACGGGGACGGTTGCTGCTGGAGTTCGGATTGCGACGCGGGCAGGGCAAGGGGGCAAATGCCGGGGCACGAGCCGCCCTCATCGGGGGGGCCGACTTCACCTCCAACGTCGGGGTTTCCCACCTGCTCGGTTATCCCCCGAAGGGGACCCATGCCCACAGCATGGTCCAGGTATTCATGGCCCTGGGCGAGGGAGAACTGAGCGCGTTTCGCGCCTATGCCGAGGTCTATCCGGACGACTGCCTGCTCCTCGTTGATACCATCAACACCCTGGAGAGTGGTGTCCCCAACGCCATCAAGGTGTTCGAAGAATTGCGCCGCAAAGGACACCAGCCTATGGGGATCCGCCTGGATTCGGGTGACCTGGCCCATCTGAGCATCCAGGCGGCCAAGATGCTGGATAAGGCCGGTTTTCCCGATACCCTTATCGTCCTCTCCGGGGATCTGGACGAGCTCATCATCCTGCAGATCCTTACCCAGATTGCCGAAGAGGCCCCACGCTATGGTGTCGATCCGGATCGACTCATCAGCCGCCTGGCGTATGGCGTTGGTACCCGCCTGATCACGTCGTGGGGACATCCAGCCCTGGGCGGGGTCTACAAGCTGGTGGCCATCTGTGACCAGGGACACTGGGTGCCGGCAATCAAGATCTCGGAAACGCCGAACAAAACCCCTAATCCAGGCCACAAGCAGGTCTGGCGTGTCTATGATCACCGTGACAAAGCCATTGCCGATCTGCTCAGCCTGGACGACGAAGATCCCCGCCAGATGGACCAGATCATCTTTCGTCACCCATCCGATCAGACCCGGTACCGGAAGTTGAATCGAGACACCATTGCCGAGATCGAGCCGCTCCTGGTGACGGTGTTGGAGGAGGGGAGGCTGGTATATGATTTCCCCTCCATCGAAGAAATCCGTGCACAACGAAAGGCCGATGTGAGCCGACTCGATCCCGGGGTCAAGCGTCTCATCAATCCCCACATCTACCACGTCTCGCTGACCCAGCGCCTCTGGGAGCTCAAGCAAGAACTGATCGCCTCGGCCAACTGATTTCTCTAAGCCGTGATCTGCTTATGGACGCAAAGGGGAGAGGAAAATGTCAGAAGTGACTCTTCTGCAAGACCTCCTCATACTGTTTGGGTTCGGGGTTATTGTCGTTCTGGTTTTTCACCGGCTCCATCTCCCACCGATCGTCGGATTTCTGATCACCGGAGTCCTCGGTGGACCGTACGGCTTTGGCTTGATCGATACGGTTCATGAAGTCGAAACCCTCGCCGAAATCGGGGTCATCTTGCTCCTCTTTACCGTGGGGATCGAATTTTCCCTCGGACGATTACTCCGCCTCCGATATTTCTTGCTAGCCGGTGGAGGACTCCAGGTGTTGCTGACCCTGGGGGTAACGCTGGGAATCGTTCAGGCCTTGGAGTTCTCCTGGCAGACAGCGGTGTTTTTCGGGATGCTCGTTACGTTGAGTAGTACAGCGATTGTTATCCGCCTGTTGACCTATCAGGGAGAACTCTCTACTCCTCATGGCAATGCCGCGGTGGGGATACTCATCTTTCAGGACCTCTGTATCGTGCCCATGGTCCTCTTGACCCCTTTGCTCGGCAGCGGTGAGGGGAAGATGATCGCTATGCTCTGGGTAACAGCTAAGGCCTTATTGTTTATAGGAATAACGGTATTGGCTGCCCGGTATATTGTTCCCTGGTTGTTCCATCAGGTTGTAAAGACGAGACAGCGAGAGGTCTTTCTCCTCACCGTCATGCTCCTCTGTTTGGGAACAGCCCTGGTGGCTGCCCAGATGGGTCTTTCGCTTGCCCTGGGAGCCTTTATCGCCGGCCTGGTTGCTTCTGAGTCTGAGTATAGTCACCAGGTGCTCAGTGAAGTGCTCCCCTTTCGAGAGGTCTTCAACAGCCTCTTTTTCATCTCGGTGGGAATGCTCTTCGATATCCGCGTCCTTTTCACCTCTTCAACAACGATTCTCACCGGGTTGGTGACGATTATCGTGGGCAAAACACTCATCACCACCGGAGTAGTTTTTCTACTCGGCTATCCCCTGCGTGTGGCCATAGTGACCGGCCTGACGCTGGCGCAGATCGGGGAGTTTTCCTTTGTCCTGTCCAAGGTAGGGATGGAGAGCGGGTTGCTCAATGCCGATCTCGACCAGTTCTTTCTGGCGGTGGCGGTAGGAACCATGGCGCTTACCCCGCTGCTATACCGGCTCGCCTCTCCTCTGGCTACCTGGTTAGAAAATCGACTGCCAACCCGATGGGTTGTACGAGAGGGAAAAGTAGGGGAAGCAGGAAGCGAAAGGGAACTGGAAGATCATGTTATCATCGCAGGTTACGGCGTAAACGGTCGCAATCTCGCCCGGGTGTTAGGCCACGTTGGTATCCCTTATCTTGTTGTAGAGATGAATCCTAATACGGTGCAGGAAGAGCGGAAGAAAGGCCTACCAATCCTGTATGGCGATGCCTCTCGTCCAGAGATCCTGCAGCACGCGGGCATAGAGAAGGCAAGGGTGCTGGTGCTCGCCATCTCCGATGCTGCCGCCACACGACGGAGTATCGTGCTGGCACGGCGGCTGAACGCGGGCATCCATATCATTGTCCGTACCCGCTATGTCCAGGAGGTGGGGGATCTCTTCGCCCTTGGTGCGCATGAGGTGGTACCGGAGGAGTTTGAAACATCGATAGAGATCTTTTCCCGCACCCTGCGTCAGTACCTGGTTCCCCGAGACATTATCGAGCGCTGTATTCAGGAGATACGTCAGGATGGATATGAAATGTTCCGCTCACTGGCCGAAGTCTATCGGCCAGCAGAGGGGTTATCCCGCTTTTTCCGCCATCTTATTTGCGACGTTTACCGGGTAGAGCCAGGGAGTCCCCTCATCGGGAAACGTTTAGCAGAATCGAGACTCCGGGAGAGGACAGGAGTCACTGTGGTAGGCATTCAGCGTCTTGATGGCCGGGTGATCGCAAATCCGGGGGCAGGGGAAGTGATCGAGGAGGGGGATGCGCTGTTGCTGTTAGGTCACCCTGAGCAAATCACCGCAGCCGCCACGCTGTTCCAAAGTTCTGGGGGAGAGGATGCCTCTACTCTGGCAATGGATCATTAGCCGGATCATACAGCTCCGACTCCGTAGGTGTCCGCGATGCCGCCGTGTGCACGTTGTGCCTAGGGGAAAGACACGGGACACGATTTCGTGTAAGTGGTGTGGGGGTTCGATTCCTCCTGGCCGTTTGCCAGGGTAAGGTTTTCCCTCTCTGCTAAGGGTATTCAGCCCTCTGGTATACTGGAGAAGGGGTCAAGCTCGACGCAGCCAGAGGAAGAACTCCCGGTTCCCTTTGGGACCGAGGAGAGGGGAGGGGAGAACTCCCTCTACAGAGAAGCCCTGATCCCGGGCAAAACGCACAAGCTTTTGTATGACCGCCTGATGCTTGGCCGGATCCCTGACCACTCCTCCTTTGCCC
>RFHZ01000580.1 GCA_003696125.1 Nitrospinota bacterium | reverse complement strand
GTACGGAGTACCAGATGCGTTTTCCTCTCTTCTCCCATCTTACGGTGCTTTGGCCTCTCCCTCCTCTTCCTGGTGGGGGCCCTCGGGACTCTCTTCTGTCCCCAACTCCAAGCGCTCTCCTACCAGGGAGGCCTGCGGGGCGCTCTCTGGCTCCATCTCCTGTTCTGTATCCTGCACCTCATCGGTGGAGGAGGCAGCCGGTACCGCTGGGGTCTCTTCCCCCTCGCTAAAGAGCAGTTCCCTCTCTGCAACCTGCTGGGTTTCCGCCTGGTACTGGCTGACGCTCTTGATGTCGAGCTTCCATTTGGTCAACTTGGCGGCCAGACGCACATTCTGCCCTTTTTTCCCGATGGCGAGGGAGAGCTGGTCGTCGTCGACGATGACCAGCATGGAGCGATTCGCCTCATCCACCTCTACTCGCTTGACCTTGGCCGGGCTGAGCGCGTTACAGACAAAGGTCACCGGGTCTTCTGTCCACTGGACGATATCGATCTTCTCCCCGCGCAGCTCCTGGACCACGGCCTGGACCCGGATACCCCGCATCCCCACACAGGCTCCTACCGGATCCACCTCCTTGTCGTGGGAATAGACGGCGATCTTGGCCCGGCCATTCGGCTCGCGCACAGCTCCTTTGATCTCTACGATCCCTTCATAGATCTCCGGGACCTCCATTTCAAAGAGCCGCTCCAGCAGGCCGGGATGGGTCCGGGACACGATGATCTGGGGTCCACTCCCCTGCCGCCTGACCTCAATGATATAGGCGCGAATCCGGTCACCGCGCTTAAAGGTCTCCCGGGGGGATTGCTCACGTACAGGGAGAAGCGCTTCGGTCTTCCCCAGATCGATGATGATCCCTCCCCGTTCTATGCGCTGGACGATGCCGTTGACCAGTTCCCCCTCTTTCCCCTTGTATTCGTTATAGACGATTTCGCGTTCCGCTTCCCGCACACGCTGGATGATGACCTGCTTGGCTGTTTGTGCCGCAATGCGTCCAAAATCGACGATATCCAGGGGGACATCGACCTCTTCTCCCAGCTCGACTTCGGCATCGATCTGGCGCGCCTGGTCCAGACTGATTTCCGTGGCCGGATCGGTGACCTGGGTGACCACGGTCTTGGTGGAAAAGAGTCGAAATTCGCCACTGCTCTCATCGAAGACCACGCGAACATTTTCGGCTGAACCAAAACGCTTCTTCGAAGCCGAGAGAATGGCGGCTTCCATGGCTTCGATCAGGGTCTTCCGATCGATCCCCTTCTCGTGTTCAATCTGTTCCAGTACTTGTAAGAGCTCCTTGTTCACGGTCTCTGTTCTCCCTGCGCTTTCCGGCGAGTCCTGCGCACCTGCGAAGCTAGATTTTCCCTCGTAGCCGGGCTTTCTTTACGGCCAGATATGGTATATGAAAACGGGTTCCCTGTTTGTCCTGTAAGATGATCTCTTCTCCTTCCATCCCGAGCAAGATTCCCCGGAAATTCCGCCGCTGTTCCAGGGGATAATGGGTCGTGATCTGGGCTTCCTGTCCGGCAAAGCGTCGAAAATCCTCCCGCTTCCGCAGGGGCCGATCGATCCCGGGGGAGGAGACCTCTAAGACATAGGGATGGGTGATGATATCCTCCACATCGAACAGGCTCCCTACCTGATAGCTGATATGCTGACAATCGTCCAGGGTCACCCCACCCGGCTTATCGATATAGAGGGTAAGCACCCACTGTTTCCCTCGCGGCGAAAATTCGACTTCGACCAGTTCGTACCCCTCGGCCTGCAGAAGCGGCTCGGAAAGCTTCCAGATTTGCTCGATAATCGCTGCCGACGACATGGCCCGTCCCTGTGCAGAAGAGATCGCAATAAAAAATGGGCCTAACGCCCATACGAAAGCCTGTCGGTTTTGTTCCTATTGTAGCGAAAAAATCGACGGAAAGCAAGAGGAATCTCTGGAGAAGTGCCGAATCTCTCCTCCCGGACACCGAATCCTGCCTGTATCGGCCCCCGTCCAGGAGGAGCCCGGCTTATTGGGTGAAGATCCGCATGAGGTCGTTATAGAAGGCGAGTAACATCAAGGAGATCAGAACCACGATCCCCACCTGCTGTGCAATTTCCAGCTTGCGTGGACTGATCGGCTTGCCAGCGATCCCTTCGATGGTAAAGAAGAGGATATGCCCGCCATCCAGGATCGGAATGGGGAAGAGGTTGAGAATCCCCAGGCTGATGCTGAGAAGAGCGGTGAGGTTTGCCAGTTGGAGCAGGCCGGCTTTGGCCTGGCTCCCGATCATCTCGGCGATGCCGACCGGACCGGCGATGGTGCGGGGGGAGATTTTCCCCTGGATCAGCTTGACGATGCTGACCAGGGTGAGCTGGATGATCTGGCCGGTCCGCTCTACCCCCTTGAGCAGGGCAAGATGGGGAGAGTAGTGCTCCAGGATCTCCTCTTTGGGAGCAATACCCAGAAAACCGATCTCCATCTCTTCCCCGAAGATGTTCTTTACCCGTTTCTGTTGAGGCACCACCCGGAGGCTCAGCCTCTCCCCCTGCCGTTCGATCTGGAGGGTCAGTTCCTGGT
>RFHZ01000007.1 GCA_003696125.1 Nitrospinota bacterium | reverse complement strand
GTGGTAAACCATATCCCCATGACCTTTCGCCAACGACTCCTCCTCTTCCTCAGCGATCCGAATATCGCCTATCTCCTCCTCATCCTCGGCATGTACGGCATCATCTTTGAAATCGCCAACCCAGGAGCCGTGCTGCCCGGGGTGGTGGGGAGCATCTCTGTGCTGCTGGGACTCTACGCCCTGCAACTGTTGCCGGTCAACTATGCTGGCCTTCTCCTCATCCTGCTGGCCATCATCCTCTTCATCGCCGAGATCAAGGTCCCGAGCTATGGGGCGCTGACCATCGGGGGCATCATCTCCATGCTCTTAGGCTCGCTGATGCTGATCCGTTCCCCCTTCCCGTACATGCGTATCTCCCTCACCCTTATCGTCCCGGTCACCCTGGGAACCGCTGCCTTCTTCTTTTTCCTGGTGGGTGCCGCCCTGCAGGCCCAACTCCGCACCCCGTACAGCGGGAGAGAGGCGCTGGTGGGGGCGCAGGGAATTGCCCGCACCCAGCTTAAGGGGCGGGGCAAGGTCTTTGTGGAAGGGGAAATCTGGGATGCGACCAGCACCGAACTCATCGAACCGGGTGAAGAGATCGAAGTCATCGGGGTACAAGGATTAACGCTGCAAGTGAAAAAGAGGGAAAAGAAGACATGAACTTCATCGGCTTCCCCTTATTTGTCCTGGTTGTACTGCTGTTTTTACTCTCCTCCCTCCGGGTACTGCGGGAGTACGAACGGGGGGTGATCTTCCGCCTGGGCAAGTACTATAAGACAAAAGGACCGGGACTGATCATCGTCCTGCCGCTTATCGACCGGATGGAGCGGATCAGCCTGCGTCTGATCACCATGGACGTCCCACCGCAAGACATCATCACCAGGGACAACGTTTCGGTCAAGGTCAACGCGGTGGTCTACTTCCGCGTCATGTCCCCAGAAGATGCGGTGATCAAGGTGGAAAACTACCTCTACGCCACCTCCCAGCTTGCCCAGACCACGCTGCGGAGCGTACTGGGACAGGCCGAGCTGGATGAACTCCTCTCCGAGCGGGAAAAGATCAACGAAAGCCTGCAGGATATTCTGGATAAGCATACCGATCCCTGGGGGATCAAGGTAAGCACGGTGGAGATCAAGCATGTCGATCTACCGCAGGAGATGCAGCGGGCCATGGCCCGACAGGCAGAGGCGGAACGGGAACGCCGTGCCAAGGTGATCAATGCGGAGGGGGAACTGCAGGCTGCCACCCGTCTCTCCCAGGCGGCAGAGATCATCAGTCGCTACCCCTCGGCCCTGCAACTCCGCTTCCTGCAAACCCTGGCCGAGGTGTCTACGGAGAACAACTCGACCATCGTTTTCCCTGTGCCGATCGATATTCTCGCCCCCTTTACCCGGCAACGCCCTGAGAGTCCTGGCGAGAGGAGTGAAGAAAGGAGCGCATGATGAAGCGGAGAAAGCGGCAACTGGCCTGGAGTGTCCTCTTCCTCTCCAGTCTTTTGCTGGGAGGCTGTGCCTTTGGCCGGGCCAAAGTCGGTGAACGCCTGCTGGATGAGCAGGTCCAGCAGATCGAGAAAGGGGTCACCAGCAAAGCGGAAGTGGTCCGTCTGCTGGGTCCTCCCTATGAAGTAAGCCAGACTTTGACCCAGGAGGTGTTCCACTATACCTATACCGATGGTAAGCTGGCCTTTCTCCTTATCTTTGCCCGGGCCAATGTGAAATCGGACGATCTCTATATCTTTTTCGACGACAAGGGGATCGTGCAGGAGGTGATCTTTGGACGCCGCACAGACAAGCTCCCTTTCCAGTTCTGGCCCTTTGGGGAGTAGAGGGGGAACGCCATGTCCTATCTCCCTGCTCGCTACAAGGTGAGCCTCTTCCTGCTCCTCTGGCCGGTCCTGCTCCTCTCCGCCTGCTCTTTTCGGAAGGTGGTGATCAACGACCCGATTACCCCGGAGCGCATCACCTTTATCGTGCGCGGTCAGACCTCGCTACACGATGTGGTGGCCGAACTCGGGGCTCCCCAGCAGATCACGCACAACACCCGCTACACGCTCTTTCGCTATACCTACCTGGTCAACAAGTCGTTCACCATCAACTTCGGCTCGCTCCTGATCTTTGTCGCCCCGGTTTCCATCCCTCTTACCATTGCCGGAGAAAATGCCCGAGGGGATATCTTTGAAGTAGCCTTTGACCGGCAAGGGATTGTGCAGGACTATACCTTCCGTTTACACTCCCCCCAGGCCCAATTTAATCCCTGGCCTTTTTAGTTCACTCCTCTCCTTCCAGGGCCGGTTCGATCAACTCCCGCTCCCGCAGCCGCTTTTCCAGATTGACAATCGCCTGTTTGAGCTCGGGGAAGAGGTCTACGGAGATGGATACCCCCTTTTTGGTGGGACGCCACTCCCCCTCCTCGGTCTGATAGTAGGTACGGACATCGATGAGTTGATGCCCTCGATATTCCCGCAGAGAGACGTAGATCTGTTCTGCCGCATTCTTCTCAAATTTGGCCACCAATTCGTCCATGTTCCGCTTACCTCCATTCTCTATTGATGCCTGAATCCATGGCTTCTTTCCACGACCCGGGCTACTGTGTACACCGCTACCCGCGCTGCTCCACCAGCCGTCAATACCCGTGCTGCTTCGCTTGCTGTGGCCCCTGTAGTAAAGACATCATCGATCAGCAGCAGGCTCTTGTCATGAATACGTTCCGCTCTTTGGAGTATAAAGGTGTCTCGAACGTTTTCCCGTCGTTCCTGACCACTCAACTCCACCTGGGATCGGGTCCAGCACCGTTTCGCTAACAGGGTGGTGAGGACCGGGATGTCACGCAGGCGACCGAGGCCTTCGGCCAGGACCTGGGCCTGGTTAAATTCCCGCTCCCGCAAGCGGCGATGATGTAAAGGAACAGGGACCAGGTAATCGAACTGTCTGTCCGGAAACCGCTCGCCCCAGTGCTGATCCATCAAGGCCACCAGTGCTTTTCCCAGGCGCAAGCGTCTCTGATACTTGAAGAGATGAATCAGTTCACGCAAGACCCCTTCGTATCGTCCAACGGCCCGGGCCACCTCAAAAGGGGGCGGATGGTGCCGGCAGGAGGCACACTGGTGTTCCGGGCTGGCACACAGGGCAGCCGGAGAGGCAAAGGGGAGCCCGCATCGCGGGCAATACGGGGCATGGATCAGGGGGATCTTCTTCCAACACTGCTCACAGATCAGTGTATCTCCTCTCTCCCGGATACGTGCTGTACAGAGGAGACAGTGTCGGGGAAAGATCGTGTCCAGAATGCCCTCCCCCAGGCGGCGGAATGTCAGCATACCCCTGCCCTTACCAGCCCGGCCTTCCTGGCCGGTGACTCTACAACTAGGCTTTTGTCCCGGCCAGGCCGAGTTCCTCCGCGATGCCCTGCATGGCTTTGATCACAAAGTCGATATGTTCGTTGAGATCCACGCCCAACTCCTCTGCCCCGCGGATGATGTCTTCCCGGTTTACGCCGCGGGCAAAGGCCTTATCTTTCATCTTCTTGCGTACCGACTTGGCCTGCACCTCCATCAGGCTTTTGGAAGGCCGCACCAGCGCCACAGCGGTAATAAGGCCGGTCAACTCGTCGACGGCAAAGAGGGTCTTATCCAGGAGGCTTTTGCGCGGGGGGCCGACCACATTATTATGCGCTCTGATGGCATAGATCATCTCTTCCGGGTACCCGTGAGACTTCAGGATTTCGGCTCCCCGTACCGTGTGTTCTTCCAGAGAGGGCCACCGTTCGTAGTCGAAGTCGTGCAGCAGGCCGGTAATCCCCCACAGGTCCTCATCGGCACCGTATTTACGGGCATAAGCGCGCATGGCCGCTTCTACAGCCAGCATGTGTTTGATCAGGTTTTCATTCTGGGTGTACTCTCTCAGCAGAGCCAAAGCAGCATCCCTATCCACACTTCCTCCTCTCTTTGTTCATGCGGGCACCGCTCTGATGCCCTCTGCGATTCTGTTTTCTTCTTCTCTCCCGAGCACCGTGCATGCTCCCTCCGTTTTGCACCTCAGGGTACCTATACAATATAAAGAAACCGGTGGGAGAGGGGCAAGGGAAATCTGGTATGCCCATCAGGGGATACTGTTTCTTCTAGCCTGCGTTCGAAGGCCTGGGGCGCAGTGGTGCTGTGTCCTTCCTCACTCATGGAGCTGGAGAGAAGAGTATCCCGCGTTAAAAATGGGTTGACAATATTCGTTAAAACAAATATAATGGCTGCTAG
>RFHZ01000579.1 GCA_003696125.1 Nitrospinota bacterium | reverse complement strand
CCCCCTACCAGTCCGGTGTCTCCAGCGTGAAGATCCGGGCGATCAAACCCCGCTAGCCTGCAAAACCCGCCCCTGCTTTGGTGAGGGAAACCCGCTCCCTCACCAAAGCGCCGTTATTAACCGTTTCTTGCTTTTCCTGGTGTACTCAGACTGGAAATCTCCGGCCAGATATGCCATAGTAGAGGCAGAGCCCGGCTGCCTGATACCGGTCGTAATGATGCCGGGCGAATACTGACCCCGGGAAAATACACCTCAACAGGGAGGATTTTCGATGAGAGCTCTCTATCTCCTGTCGGTTTGGCTCCACATCCTTGCCGTAACCGTGTGGCTGGGAGGCATGGTCTTCCTGACCCTGGTGTTGGTGCCCCTGACCCGCCAGCCGGAGTACCGTGAGATGGCCACCCCGCTGATCAGTTGGACCGGACGTCGTTTCCGGTGGATAGGCTGGATCTGCCTGGGATTGATCCTGCTCACCGGCGTCTTCAACCTGGCCTCGCGCGGGGTGGGATGGGAGGTGCTGGGGAATGTCCAGTTCTGGCGGGGACCCTTTGGCCATGCGCTCGGGATCAAGCTCTTCCTGGTGCTGGTCATCCTTGTGCTGAGCATTGCCCACGACTTCTTTATCGGACCGCGGGCCACGGCTCTGGGAAAGGAAAAGAGTCCTGCCGATCCGGAAGTGGAGCGGGTACGACGCCAGGCTTCCTGGATCGGACGGCTCAACCTGGTGCTGGCCCTGATCATCATTGCCCTGGGAGTTGTCCTGGTACGGGGCGCTCCCTGGTAACAGATCCAGCGTATGGTGAATAGAACCGGGAAGCGCTGCTCACAGAGCAGAGAGGATAGCGCGATGACCTGCGGCAGGAATCTCCTCCCCTCCCGGCCAGGAACCTATTGCCTGCTCCTCTCCCTTCCCTTTACCCGCCGTATCCGGGTGGGGAGACGCGGCTCATACCGGTTTCCGGCCGGATACTATCTCTATGTGGGGAGTGCATGCGGGCCGGGAGGACTCCGGGGACGGATCAGCCATCACCTCTGTCCCCTTGCCCGGCCGCACTGGCATATCGACTATTTGCGGCAGGCAGCCCTGCTGGAAGAGGTCTGGTTTGCCATAGGGAAGTCACAGGAACATGCCTGGGCCACCCTGCTGCAGGGGATGACCGGAACCGATATCCCGATGCCCCGCTTTGGCTCCTCAGACTGCCGGTGCGCCAGCCACCTGTTTCACCTCTCTCTCCAGAGGAGGCCTGGGCGTATTCGCCGTTGCCTGCCCGGGGAGGTGCGTACGTACCTCCCCCTGCCGGGGGAGAGGATAGCAGGTTGCGATGCATGAGGGAGGGAATGGCCCCAACCGGATTCGAACCGGTGTCTTCGCCGTGAGAGGGCGATATCCTAGGCCTCTAGACGATGGGGCCGTCTGCATGGACAGACAGATAAAAGGTGTCTCTACTATAGCGGATGCCCGGCCTTTTGTCAATGCCGAAGAGGAAAAGTTTTTCCACCTGCCCTGGCCTGGAGGGAGAGCAGGGTTGGCGGGTGGTTTATCCCGGTGCTCTCTCCAGGCGGGTATGCCTGATCTCATGGGTGACCAGCCACTGCAACAACGCCTCCTGCTCTTCGGAGAGCTCTATTTCGGTCGCATTGGCCAGATCGAGGGGAGAGATCACGGAAAAGGCTCCCTGTTCCAGATAGCTCTCCAGTTCGGGGATATGGAACCAGTATTCACCCGGTTTCAGATCAGGGGGGGCTGCCGGGTGATCCGGGGGACCGGCAAAGTAGTGGAGCTGGCTCCGCAGGCGCTCTGAAATGGGGAAGGGCTCCACGTCGGTTTTGTCGAGCGGATGCAGTCGATAAGTGGCCATACAATACTCCTTTCCTTCGGGCAAAGGCCCTCTGTTTTCTTTAACCTATCGTACCGGCGTAGGGAGTGTCAAGGGGAGAACCTGCCATCAGGGGGGAACAGGTGAACAGATCCTCTTGACAATTCAGAGCGTTTTCTCTACGATTAGGGCACGGAGATAGGGGGGCGGATCTCATTACAGGGAGAGAAAATCATGTCGCCTTTTGTGCCTGGACCGGTGTTTACCACCTTTTCCATTGTAGGTCGTTGTGCCCGTACCGGCATGCTGGGTATCGGTATCGCCACGCGCTCGATGGCGGTGGGGGCACGTTGCGTGTACGCCAGAGCCTCGGTAGGAGCGGTTGCTTCCCAGGCGAGTACCGATCCCCGCCTGGGTCTCTTGGGGCTCCGGCTCCTGGAGATGGGCTATTCTGCCCCCAAGGTCCTGGCCGAGCTGGTATCCAGCGATCCGCATATCGCCAAACGCCAGCTCGGGATCGTGGATAAGGATGGACATGCCGTCGCCTATACCGGGGCGGAAAACCGGGAGTGGTGTGGTCATCAGGTCGGAGAGAACTACGCCGCCATCGCCAACATGGTCGCCAACGATCGGGTGGTACCGGCCATGGTGGAGGCGTTTACCCGCACCCAGGATGAGCCTTTAGAAGAGCGGCTCTTAAAGGCTATTGAGGCGGGACATGCCGCAGGGGGACAGGCCGAGGGAGAGCACTCGGCTGCCCTCTATGTGGTCGATCGGGAGGTCTTTGCGCGGGTGGATCTGCGGGTTGATGAACATCCAGAAGCGGTGGCAGAGCTCCGGCGCATCTTTGAGCTCTACAAACCGCTGATCACCTATTTTGCGGCCCGACCGGCCAATCCCTATCTGCCCTCGCCTGAAGCATGGATGCAACGCCAGTGACGAGAGAGAAGGAGGAAGTAACGGATGGTTTCTCCCTTACAGCGAGAGATATTGGAGTACCTGGAGGCCAACTACCCTCACCGGGTGCGCCTGCAGTACCTGGTCGAAGCCCTGGGACTGGATGAGGAGACCCTGGTGACGGAACTGCATGCCCTGCAGGCAGAGAAGCTCGTGGAACTGACACGGTACAAGGCAGAAGGGACGCAGGAGATCCGTATCCACTCGGTCAAGCTCTCCGAGCGGGGCTGGATACTCCTGAGCGAGCTGCGGGAGAGCGAATACGAATCCGAGCCGCACGGTGGATAAGGAGGTGAGACCATGCAGGTGAAAAAAAAGCTCTATTTTCGCACCCCACGACTCTTTCTGCGCTGTGAGTGTGGCCGGGAAATCGAACTCGACCTGGAGTACGAGAGCAACCTTCAGGATTTCTTCATTACCGGCTTCTGTGACCAGTGTGCCATCTACTACACCGATGACTACTATGGCGCCAACGGAGAGTATCAAGGGAAGATCTACCTGAAGGAGTGATCCCTTGTTACACTCAGGTCTCGATTTGAAACATGGTTTCCACTTCTACGGAGATGCCTCCGGGGAGTGATCCCATGCCCACAGCAGAACGCGCGCCTTTTCCCTTTTCCCCGAAGACCTCTGCAAACAGATCCGATACCCCGTTCACCACCCGGACATGATCGGTAAAATCTGGCGTGGCATTCACCATCCCCAGCGTTTTGACCAGCCGTTTGACCCTGTCCAGATCTCCCAGCACCTCCTTCAGGGTGGCCAGGATCTGCAGACCACAACTGCGTGCCGCTTCGT
>RFHZ01000578.1 GCA_003696125.1 Nitrospinota bacterium | reverse complement strand
TTTTCTGGAGAACCTCCTGGCCGCTCACCCTTATGCCCCTGGTCAATATGATCGGCCGGGTGGAGCCCTCGACCTTTGCCCAACAGGTACGACGCCATCACATCGTGATCTTTGACCGGGTCACTCCCCCGCCGCTTCTCACCGGGAACTACCTCTTAATCGATACCCTGGCCCCGAATCTCCCCATTGTGGCCAGTGGAGAGGTAAGCGAGCCGCAGATCATCGATTGGCAGCCTACTCACCCCCTTCTCCGCCAGGTCCAGCTCGAGCACCTGGCGATCCGCAAAGCGCAGCAGGTATCGCTGCAGCCCGGGGCCCAGTCGCTGATCGAGGCGGATACGACTTCCCTGCTCAACCTGGTGCAAAACGATGAACTCCGGGTAGTTCATCTCGCCTTTGATCTCTTTGATTCGGATCTCCCCATGCGGGTGGCTTTTCCTCTCCTGCTGGAGAATATCTTCCAGTGGCTCTATCCCGGGATGGCCGCCTTTTCCTCCCGGCAGATCCGGGTAGGGGAGCCTTATACCCTCCCCCTGGACGGAGAGATCCAGGAGGTGACGGTCCGGAAACCAGGAGGAGAACGTATCCGGGTTCCGGTCACCAACAACCTCCTCCGTTTTACAGAGACGCAGCGGGTAGGCCTCTATACGGTACGGGTCGGGAATCGGGCAGAGCGATTTGCTGTAAATCTCCTTAGCGATCAGGAATCCCGCATCCTGCCGCAAACCTCCCCCCTCCCTCCCTCTCAAGAGGAAGGGGGAGGGCTCTTTACGGAAGAAGAGGTGAAAAAACCGCTCTGGTTTTATTTTATCCTGGCCGCTCTCCTCCTGGCCTTAGGGGAGTGGTATTGCTGGTGTCGAGGGAGTTAAGGAGTTGGCGATGACCGGTACGGAGAAGAGAGGAGAGGAAAGGGATGAACATTAAGTTACTCTACCCCTACTATCTTGCCCTGCTGCTGGTTCTCCCTCTCCTGGTCTGGCTCTTTCGGACCGCTTCTGCCAATCTCCCCCGGTGGCGTAAGATCCTGCTGCTGAGCGTGCGGACCCTGGTGATCCTGTTGCTGGTGCTCGGCGTGAGCGGGTTGAGTCTCAGCCGCTCGTCACGAGCGGTGCATGTCCTCTTTGTCCTCGATCTCTCGGCCAGCATCGATGAACAGAGCCGTGCCCAGGCCATGCGCTATATCCGCCAGTCCATGCAGGCGATGAAGCCGGAAGACACGGCCGGTCTGGTCGTCTTTGGGGCAGACCCTTCTCTGGAGGTCTCCCCTCAACCGTACTGGCATCTGGGCGATATTCGCTCTACGGTAAATGCAGAGGGGACAAATATCGCCAAAGCGCTCCGGCTCGCCCTGGCCAGCTTCCCGGGTAGCGGGAAGCGTCGTATCGTGCTCCTTACCGATGGGAATGAGACCTCTGGCAAGGCGACAGAAGCGGCGGTTATGGCCAAATCCCTCGGGGTGGAGATTACCGTTGTCCCGCTCTCCACCCTGCGTAAAGGGAATGAGGTGCGCCTGGAACGGATCCAGGTGCCGGAAAAGGTGCGACAACTGGAGCGCTATGAGGTGAAGGTGGTGGTATGGAGTCGACAGAAGAGCGAGGGAAAGCTGGTGCTACTGAAAAACGGCTATTTCCTGGAGGAAGAGACGGTGCAACTGCAGCCGGGAAAAAACCGCTTCACCTTCCTCGATGTCGCTTCTGAAGAAGGGTTACAGACGTACGAGGCGGTGATCAATGCTGCTGAGGATCAGATTGCAGAGAACAATCGATCGGCCGCCTTTACCGAAGTGCTCGGTCGCTCCAAGGTCCTCCTGGTCTATCAAGACAGGTTGGAGTCGCCGCAGTTGGTGCAGGCGTTGCAAACGCAGGGGATCCTGGTAGAGGCTCGCCCCTGGACCGAGCTGCCAGATACCCTCCATGGGCTGCTCGCTTACGATGCCATCCTCTTCGATAACGTCTCTGGTCTGGGCCTCTCTTTGGCCAAGATGGAGCTGCTGGAACGCTATGTCCGGGACGGAGGGGGCGGTTTCCTCATGCTGGGAGGAGATCAGAGCTTTGGGGCCGGAGGGTATTATCAAACCCCTGTCGAAGCGCTCCTCCCTGTCAATATGGATATCCCTTCCCGGATGACCGTGCCCAGCCTCTGCATGGTGCTGGTCATCGATAAGTCGGACAGCATGGGCGGGTACGTGGACGAGGCGAGCCGGTTTGCCTCCCGAGACCGGGTAACCACCAAGCTCGAGGTGGCCAAGATGGCTTCCTTTGCCGCTATCAAGCTTCTTAACCCCTTTGATCGCGTCGGTCTGCTCGCCTTTAATACCGATTACCAGTGGGTGGTACCCATCACCGAAGCCGGTAAACGAGAGGAGATCGCCTACAAACTCTCCTCTTTGAAGCCGGGAGGAGGCACCGACCTGTACAAGGGATTACAGGAAGGATTCCGGGAACTTTCCCAGGTGCGAGCCATGAAAAAACACCTGATCGCCCTCTCCGACGGGTTGACGCAGAAGATGGATTTTCAGAGCCTGATCGAGCGGATTGCGCAGCATAAGATTACCGTTTCCACCGTTGCCCTGGGCGAGGATGCGGATCGCAAGCTGATGGAGAATATTGCCCGCTGGGGAGGAGGGCGGAGCTATTATACCAGTGACCCGATGAACGTTCCCCGTATTTTTACCACAGAAACGGTGCTCGTCTCGCGTGGACTGGTTGAAGAGCGGGAATTCCGGCCCCAGATGGCTATGAAGAACTCTATACTCAGGGGATTCGAGGAAGGGGATTTCCCCCCCTTATACGGCTACGTGCTGGCCTATGCGAAACCTACGGCAGAGACGCTGCTGGTCACCGACAAGGGAGACCCCTTGCTCGTCGCCTGGCGGTACGGCCTGGGGCGTGCGGTTGCCTTTACCTCAGATCTGAAGGGGCGCTGGGGAAAGTCATGGCTGCAGTGGACAGAGTTTCCCCGTCTTATCGGGCAACTGGTGCGCTGGACCCAGCGACAGTCTTCGCCAGAAACGGTGCAGCCGACCTTTCAGATCGCAGAGGAGCGGGGAACGATTACAGCCGATGTGCTCAACGCGCAGCAGGAATTCCTCAACTACCTCCACCTGCAAGGAACCGTGGTCTTGCCTGATCGTCAACGAGAGGAGATCACCCTCTCCCAAATTGCACCGGGACGGTACCAGGGGACCTTTTCCGTCCCGATGCGAGGGGAGTACTATGTGACTCTCTTTGGAGAGGGGCCTCAGGGAGCGATTGAGCCGAAGACATTCGGTGTGGCGGTCCCTTATTCGTCTGAATACCTGTGGCTGGAACCGAACTACGCCTTGCTGAACAAGATCGCTGCCCTGACCGGTGGGGAAGTTGCTGCGCTAAATGCTCCGCGGGGAAAGGCACTCTTCACCGCGACCACCGAGGATCTGGCCGCATATCGGGAAATCTGGTTTCCTTTTGTCCTGGCCGCCCTTCTCCTCTTCTTCTTCGATATCGTGCTGCGAAAGCTCGTCTTGCCAGAACAGCTCACCCAGCGCTTGCGTGACTGGAAGAGCCAGCGACAGGTCCAACCGCAACCGGCCCTCTCTTACGAAGAGCTGAACGCCATGCTCCAGGAACAGGGAAAATCGCGGGAGAGACGTGAACGAGCCCAGCGACAGATGTGGGAACGTGATCCCACCAACGCTGCCCGCTTTTACGTGGCCCGGATGAAGGAAGGACGACGGTAAAAGACAGGAGGGAAGCACCATGCGTATCACCAGTGCCGAGTTTTTGCAAACCGCCGTCTCTCCGCGGCAGTACCCCCCTCCCCTCCGGCCGGAGATCGCTTTCCTGGGGCGCTCCAACGTCGGAAAATCTTCCCTCATCAACACCCTGGTCCAGCGCAGGAACCTGGTAAAGACCAGCGCCACCCCGGGCAAGACACGTCAGATCAATTTCTTTCTGGTAAACCAGGACCTGGTCTTTGTCGATCTCCCCGGCTACGGGTACGCCCGGGTTGCCCCCTCGGTGCGTAAGCAGTGGCGACCGATGATCGAGACCTATCTCCAGAAGCGGGAAGCGCTTGTGGGGGTGGTACATATCCTCGACTTTCGCCATCCACCCACCCCGGATGATCTCCAGTTACGGGAATGGCTCCTCCATACCCGGATCCCGACCATAACCGTTGCTACCAAGGTCGATAAGGTTGGTCGGGCGCAACGTCACCACCAGGAACAACTCCTGAAAAAGGTTCTGGCCGGGACCGACGACTTTCCCCTCCTCCTCTTTTCTGCCAGGACCGGTGAAGGGCGTGCCGCTCTCTGGAGAGAGATCCAGCGGCTGGTCGCCGAGGCAGAGGAGCGAAGAGTGGGGAGGTTCTTCCGCCGGGGATAGCCTCAAAAGCCGCATCAGGGATACACCCGGAAGCTAGAAGTCTGCCAGGCTCTGCTTCCCATAGCCGTAAATATCCTGTGCATGGAAGGCTCCGTACCGTCCCGGTATGGGAGGCAGCTCTCCGTACCACCACTCCTCGGCCCGGGGCAGGGCACCCACGACCCGGGGGACCGGGGGGAAGGGATGGGGTACCGCCCCGGTACCTGTGCTCACCACCGCCTGCAGTTCAGGGGGCAAGACCAGAAACGGCGGGGCGTTTCCACCCTCAGGATCCTCTTCTTCGGAGCAGAGCACGGTCTTGATGCCGGCCCGTTCACAGGCCTGCAGGGTGAGGATCGTCTCCACAAAGCGCTGGCCTCGAATGTCTGTGGTGAGGATGGCCGCCTCTGCTCCCACCTTTGCCGCCAGATGGGCGGCCCGTTCTGCAGCCATCTCCTTTTCCGCCTGCATGGTCCAGTTGGTACGCTGGATGATACACCCGGTGAAGTTAAAGGAGGTGCCATGACGCCGGCACAACTCCAGCACCAGCGGGTTGTTGGCCAGCATCCAG
>RFHZ01000577.1 GCA_003696125.1 Nitrospinota bacterium | reverse complement strand
CGTTAGTCATACTTACCTGGTCGGATCATAACACAGGGAAAAGCGGGATGTCCAACACAATATCTGCCCGAGACTCCCTAGCGCTGAAACATCTCCAGGTAGGACTCTGATGAGGAGGGATCGTAGTAGTATCGCTGCATGGCCGGGCGGTATTTCTCCATGATCTCGCGATTCAGGTGGACAGGGGGAGAAACCTCGGGAGGGAGAAGGGGCGTATACCGTGTCTTCCCCAGTTCTCGCCGGAAGGATTGCTTTACCCGCGTGAGCAGGCGGGGTTGGGTCATGACCTCCAGGGCCGTGGCCGCGATCGCCTTTACCCCGGCCGCGATCCCTTTATGGGCGATCGAGGTGGCAGCGCAGACTCCGGCTGACCAGTGATGAAAGGGGATCCCGATCGGCTGGGCAGGGAAATCGATACGCACATAGGGGACGACCCAACTGACATCGCCGACATCGGATGATCCTCCGAACTGGGTGGCTCTTTGCAGCGGCTCTATGCCGGTAGGGAGACCGAGGGGATCGAGACCGACCGCCCGCTGGACCGCTTTAGCCAGGCGCTGTTCCTCTCGACTCCACCTGGGCATCCCGATCTCCCGGATATTCTGGAAGGCGATCTCGGCCAGCAGCTTATTGGCCCGGACCGGCCAGACCGCAGAGAGGATACGGTCCTCGACGCTGGTACCGGTCATCATGGCCGCACCTGCCGCCACCTGTTTCGCCCTTTGATAGAGTATACGTGTTGCTTCGGCGCTCTGTTCCCGGAAGAAATACCAGGTTGAGGCACGTGCCGGGACCACATTCGGCTGGTCTCCCCCGTACGAGGTGACGTGATGGACGCGAAGGGTAGGGGGGAGATGCTCGCGCAGGAACTCGTACCCGATGTTCATGAGCTGGACCGCATCCAGGGCACTGACTCCCAGCCAGGGAGAAACACCGGCATGTGCCGTTTTTCCCCGGAAAGTAAACTCTGCCGAGATCAGTCCATAGCTCTTTATCCCATAGCTCGTCCCAAAGCGACTATGGATGTGGCCATCGATGGCGAAATCGACCCCTTTCAGGTACCCATCCCGCACAAAAAAGGGGCGGGAAACCAGTTGTTCCTCGGCCGGAACGCCAAAGGCTTTAATGGTACCCGGCAGGTTATGCTTTTCCAGGACCGCTTTTAAGGCCAGGGCCGCTCCGACCAGCACCGCCGCGTTGGTGTTGTGTCCCTCTCCATGGCCAGGTGCTCCCCCCACGATCGGATCATGGAAGGGGATCCCCGGTTTCTGGGAGGTGTTGGGAAGGGCATCAAACTCCTCCAGCAGGGCCACGGTAGGCTGTCCGCTCCCATAGGTGGCTAAAAAAGCGGTCGGTATCCCGGATATCCCTTCTTCTACCGTAAACCCATGGGCGCGAAACACCTCTTGCAGGAGCCGGCTGGTGTACACCTCCTGCATGCCGAGTTCGGCGTAAGAGTAGACGGCATCACCCAGTTTTCCCAAAAAAGCTGCCTGGTCTTCCACCCACGCCCAAAGGGTCTTCTTCATTTCGGTCATCGATCCTCTCCTCTGGATTACCGGTTAGCCGGTCCTACCCGCAACGGCCCATCACCCTGGCCAGGGCTTCCCGCCATTCGTTTAAGGTTACCGGCTTGCTGACCACGTGGTCCACCCCGGCCGGCTGTTCGCCGGCCGCCTGCATCATGGCGCCAAATCCGGTCAGCATGATCACCGGGACCTCTGGAGCCATCTGCTTGACAGCAGCAGCCAGCTCATCCCCGCTCAGCACCGGCATGGCCCTATCGGTCACCACCAGGTCGAATCGTCCCTGCCTGAACTTCTCCAGGCCTTCCTCCCCGTCGGCTGCCGTCTCCACCGTATGCCCGTCAGCGGCGAGATACGCCTCGATCACCTCTCTCACCTCCGGCTCATCCTCAACCACGAGCACATGCAGGGTCTGTGGCAGGGTCGCGCCGGGTTGCTGTTCTTCCGGAGGAGGCATTTCCGCCAGAGCAGGAAAACGGAGGGTCACCGTTGTTCCCTCTCCCTCCCTGCTCTCGATACTGATGGTCCCCTGGTGACGCTGCACGATGCCGTAGACCATGGCCAGGCCGAGACCACTTCCCCGCTCCCCCTTGGTGGAAAAGAACGGCTCCAGGCAGCGCTGCTGCACCTCTTCGCTCATGCCGACACCGGTATCACGGAGGGTCAGGACGACCTCATTATCCTCACTACAGGTGTGTAAAGAGAGGAGCCCCCCTTCCGGCATGGCATCCACCGCATTAAAGATGAGGTTGATCAGGACGTCCCGGAGTTCGGCTTCGTTGCCGTTGAGCAGTGGAATCGGCTGGAGATCGGTGATCACCTGGATGGTGATCCCCCTGGCCAGGGCCTGGTCCTTCCAGCGAGGCTGGGTAAGCAAGATGGTCTGTTCGATGAGGGCATTCAGTTCCAGAGGGAGGAAGAGCTCCCCCTTATCCCGGTGCCGGTAAAACTCGCGGAGCCGGTTCACCACCTTGGCTGCCCCTTGCGCCGCCGTATGGATCGTCTGCAGGTAGTGTCGCAACCGTTCCCTGTCCTGCCAGAGGTCAGGGGAGTGCAGTATCAGTTCAGAAAAGCCCAGGATCGGGGCCAGGGTATTATTGAAATCGTGGGCAATGCCAGAGGCCATGGTGCCCAATGCGTGCAGGCGCTCTTGCTGGACGATGTGTTGCTGCGTCTGCCGGAGTTCGGTCAGGGCCTCCTCGAGACGCCGGTTGCTCTCCTGTAACGCCTCCTCTGCCTGCCGCTGGTGGGCGTACAGTTGGGCATTGGCGATGGCACCGGCCACCTGGGCCGCCACATTCCCGGCGATGATGAGATCTGCGTCAGAATAGGCCTGAGGGAGGGTGGATCCCAGATAAAGGACGCCTACTACGCTGTCCTGTACGATTAACGGGGCCATGAGGATGGACCGTATCCCTGCCCGAAAATCGGGGAGGAGGGAAGGGAAGTGGGTGGCTAACCACTCTTCACTCTCCAGAGGGCAGATCCGGCCGGTACGGGTGTGTACCACCTCTTCGGCGAAGCGACCAGAGAGAGGGAGGACGCTTCCACAGTGCCGGTTTGGCACCTCGATTCCCAGATCGTAGGCCAGGGTCAGGGTGTAGCGATCAAAGTCCACGAGACCGATGGCAATCCGGTCAAAGGGGAGCAGGGTGCGCACCTCTTCGGCAAAGCGTTCATACACCTCATCGATCTGGAAAGAGGAGTTGATGATCCGCCCGATGTTGGCCATGACCCTGTTTTCCTGGGCGAGCTGTCGTTGGGTCCTTTCACTCCTCTCCAATTCCTCGACCGCCCGCTTGCGCTCGCTGATCTCCCGTCGGAGTTCGCGATTGGCCTCGATCAGGCGGGTCGCCTGTTCCTGCACGGCGTGAAAGAGGCGGGCATTCTCGATGGCTATCGCCGCCTGGGCGGCAAAGGCCTGTAAGATGTGGACCTCGATCTCGCTGAAGTCGTGTGGGGTACGGGTAAAGATGACCAGGGTACCGGAGACATGATCCTGGAAGACCAGGGGAAGCACGATGGCAGAGGTGAGCCCCTCGCTGGCCGCCCACTCCTTGTTGACAAAGCGGGGATCTTCTGCCAGGTTCTGGCTGATAACCGGTTGCCGGGTCATGGCAGCAATGCCTGCCAGGCCTTCGTGTGGGGCCAGTCGCTGCGTGGCAGCCGGGTTGCGCAATCCGAGACTCGCACTCAAGACAGAGTTCTCCCCCACCCCTTCCCATAGCCGGCCCACCGCCCCCGGGATGATCTTCTGTGCCGCCACCAGGATCTGCTGCGCCACCCGCCGGGGATCCAGGACCATGGT
>RFHZ01000056.1 GCA_003696125.1 Nitrospinota bacterium | reverse complement strand
GCACAAAGGTGCGCAAGAGGGGCCAGTCCTCCTGCTTGCGTTGAGGGAGAGGGAGGAAGCGGAACCAGTGGTGCCGTACGCCTGAAATGAACAGGGTGAGGAAGAGTCCCCAGGCTACCGGAATCCAGAAGAGGGAAGGGGGGACCCGGGTGGGAAACCAGAGCATACCCAGGGTGGCATAGAGGATCAGTTGGGTCACCTCGAGCAGGATCAAAAAACAGACAGAGCTGAGGATCTCCAGGAGGGGAACACGCAGGCGGCGGGAGAGGTAGAGGGTCATGGCTCCCTGGCCGAGCTGGGTATTGACCAGGGAGACCAGGTAGGTGACCGCCCGTACCGGGAGGAGATCACGATAGGCGATAGGACCGTGAAAGGTGCGCATGACTGCCCACAGCACGACCGTATCCAGCAGGAAGTAGTAGAGGGAAAAGGGGAGCATGAGGGAGAGGAAGGGGAGGTAGTGCGCCTTCTGGAGTGATGTGGCAAACTGCGAGAAGGGGATGCGCCAGAAGATGAGCACAAAAATGGTGATGGTGACGACCAGGGGAAGGAGTCGTCTCCAGAGGGGTGGAGCTGTCCTGATGGCCTGCTTGGGAGAGTGATCCATGGCTTCCTCTTTCGCGCCAGAAAAGAAACGGTAAACTTTTCTTCCATCGCTGCCCTGTCGTTACCCAGAAACAGGTACTACCATATCATTTTGTTTGACGAATGGCCAGAAAAACGGTATGTTTTAAAAAAAGGGCATTTGACCTGTGGGTATGGTTGAAAGAGAAAAGGGAAAGCCGGTGCAGTGGATTGTGAGCATTATCTATGGCTTACTCCTGGCCTTTGTTGTGCTGGGTGTGGTGGCGTTCGTGGTACAGGGATTTTCTGGCAAGGCGCTCGGAGCGCTTCCCATCCTGGTGGTGGCGCTGCTGGGAATCGGAGTGGTCCGGGTGCTCTATCCGCTCTGTTACCAGAAGGGAGCGCGATGAAGGGCAGGAGCGTGTAGTGAGGGGAAGCATGAAGAACCATTCACCGTGGACACTGCTGGGCACCTGTTTGCAGGGATTGGGCCTGGCTTTTGTGGGGACCGTAATCCTCCTCTTTTTCAGCGATATCGGGATGTGGCCCCTGCTGATCAGTACCCTGATCGGTATAGTGCTCTTCTATACCGGTTGGTTTCTCTCTCGCCTTCCCTGGACCAAACGGGAGAGTTGAAGCCGCAGAGGAAGCCTGGGCAGCGGAGGCGCTTCAGGCAGAATAGGTATTGATATTTTCCTCAAGCTAGGATAGTATTAGATCAACCTTAACAGGGGAAAGAGGGGAGAGAAGAGGGGCAGAAAGCGGAGGGATAAGCGTGGGAATCATCGGGGATACACGAGACAATGCCCTGCTAACCGATCTCTATGAGTTGACCATGGCTGCGGGCTACTTCCAACACGGGGTCAACCACACCGCCACCTTTGAACTGTTTGTGCGAGCGCTCCCCCCGAATCGGTCCTACCTGATCGTTGCCGGTGTGGAACAGGTCCTGACCTATTTGTCTCGACTCCGGTTCCATGAGGAAGAGATCCGTTTCTTGCAGCAGCACCCCATTTTCCGGCATGTGCCCCCTGCCTTTTTCGACTATCTTCGCACCTTTCGCTTTCGCGGAGAAGTCTGGGGGATTCCGGAAGGCAATCTTGTCTTCGCCGAGGAGCCGATCCTGCGGGTAACGGCGCCGGTGATCGAAGCGCAGATCGTCGAGACCTTTTTGCTCAGCATGATCAATTTCCAGACCCTGATCGCTACCAAAGCTTCCCGGGTGGTCTGGGCGGCGGGAAAAGATGGAAAGAGGCGAGAGGTGGCTGATTTTGGCTCTCGCCGGGCACATGGACCAGAGGCCGGGGTGCTGGCGGCACGGGCGAGTTATATCGGGGGCTGTACCAGCACCTCCAATACCTATGCCGGCATGTTCTATCAGATCCCGATCAGCGGTACCATGGCCCATTCCTGGGTCATGTCCTTTAACAAAGAAGAAGAGGCGTTCCGCGCCTTCCATCAAAGCTTTCCGGAAGCGACGATCCTCTTGATCGATACTTATGATACCGAGGCCGGTGCCCATCTTGCCGTGCAGATCGGCCCGCATATCCGGGGAGTGCGCATCGACAGTGGAAATGCGTGGGCCATGAGCCGGAAAGTGCGGGCCATCCTGGATCGGGCAGGTCTCACCCATGTCAAGATTGTGGTCAGCGGTGACTTGAACGAATACCTCATCCAGGACCTGGTAGACCGGGGGGCCCCGATCGATTTCTTTGGGGTAGGGACAGAGATGGTGACCTCCAAGGATGCGCCAGCCCTGGGCGGGGTATACAAGCTGGTGGAGCAGGAAGAGGGGGAGAAGAGGCGGTATCGGGCCAAGTTTAGCGTAGAGAAGGCGACCTATCCGGGGAAGAAACAGGTCTTTCGTTTCCTGGACGGAGAGGGGAGATATGTCAAAGACCTCATCGCCCGCGAGAATGAGGTGCCGGGACGGGGAGCGATCCCCTTGCTGGTCCCCCTGATGAAGGGGGGGGAGCAGCTCGCTCCGAGTCCCTCCCTCCCCGAGATCCAGCAAAAGGCCAGAGACAGCCTGTCTCGTCTTCCTGAAGTCTATCGGCGTCTGGATAATCCTCGTCCCTATCCCGTATATAAGAGCCAGGCTTTAGAAGCCCTTTTTCAGCAGGTGCAGCAAGAACAGAGAGCCTTCCTGAAGGAGAGGTAGGCCAGAGGAGGCAAAAGGGAAAGAGCAGCAGGGAGTACACCGCTGGGAGCCACGTCAGAGGTAACGGGTAACCACAGAGGAGGAACTCGGGATCATGAGAGCATTAGTCGAGCAGATGGTGCGAGCCATTGTCGATCATCCGGAAGCGGTGGATGTGAAAGAGGTGGCTACGGAGCATACGACGATCATTGAAGTGCGAGTCGCCCGAGAAGACGTGGGAAAGGTGATAGGCCGACAGGGAAGAAATGTTCAGGCGATGCGCACGATCCTTACGGCTGTGGGGGCCAAGGACAACAGAAAGGTGACGCTGGAGATTATCGAAGATTAGGTATGCGGCTCGGCCCTGGTTTTCACGTTTGTGATCATCCCCTGTCCTGGTTATGGCCTCATCAGAAGAGAGGGGAGAGGGTCGGAGTCTTTGTCCGCCCATCTCCCGGGTAGGAATCTTGAGGGGCAGGAGAAGGGAGAGGGGGCGGAAGGGCATAGGGAGGAGGGAAAGGGACGATGCCGTCGCGCTTTTTTACCCAAGCAGGGGGAGAGGTCTTACGCATTGAGGGCTCAGCTCCTCGCACCATCTATCTCCTGATGGAGCCTTCTACCACCCAGAGTCCGACTTTTGCCATGGGTACCGAGGAGGTCGATCCGGGGAGCGAAATTCCGGCCCATCTCCATCCGGATGCGGAAGAGATCATCTTTGTCTATGGAGGCCAGGGGAAGGCGATGGTGGGGGATGAGGAGGCCGATATCTCTCCAGGAACCGGTATCTATATCCCCCGTAATACGTTGCATCGCTTCATCAATACCGGCCAGGAGGTGCTCCGGTTGACCTGGACGTTTATCCCTCCCGGCTTTGAGCACCAGATGCGTCGCATGGCCCGGGAGTCACGGTAACCCATCTCCTGAAGAGGAAGCGGGGTAAGGGGCTTAGGAGAGGAGAGGCAGATGGAGATCGCGGTAGAGCGAAACCCGGCGTGTAAGGGGTTTGAACCGACCTCCTTTGTAGAGCTCTCTCCACCGGTCTTGCTCAAGAAGATTCAGGTGATCTGGCGCGATGTCCGCCAGGGGACCGAGGAGTATGTCTGGGCCGAGATCTTCGGCTGGAACAAGACGCAGGGGGGAAGCCGGTGTCCGGCCTATGCAATGCGGGTGCGGGACCCGGAGGGGGAGGAGGGGATCCTGGT
>RFHZ01000576.1 GCA_003696125.1 Nitrospinota bacterium | reverse complement strand
GCGGCTACTCCTCTACCACCACCCTATCCACCACGGCTTCCACCTCCTGTGCCGTCGGCATGGCCGACACGGTACCCGGTCGGCCGACCTTTAAGGCGGCGGCCGCCACCCCCCAGCGGGCACACTCTATAGCACTCTTTCCCTGCAGGAAGGAGTGGAGAAAGGCCCCGTTAAAGGTATCTCCTGCCCCACTCGTATCCACCACCTTCCCGGTAAAGGGGCGTACAGCGGTTATCTGACCGGTCGCTGCCTCTCCCAGGAGCACCCCCTTCTCCCCCTGCTTGATCACCACCCGGGAGATCCCCTGCTGCCAGCAGGCATCCAGCAATGCCTCCACCGTATCAGAGCGCACCTGCAAGGCGGTCTGGACCACAGGGATGTCTGTAGCCGAGAGGAAGAGGATCTGAATCCAGGAGGCGATGGCACGCAGGTGCCGGGCCGCCTGCTCGGCCGTCCAGAGGCGTGGACGAAAATTGACGTCAAAGGCCACCAGCTTCCCCCGGGCATGGGCCAGGGAACAGGCCTGCTGCACCGCATCGGCTGCCGTGGAGGAGATGGCCTGGGTGATGCCGCTGGTAAAGAAGAGACGCGTTTGCGCGATCCAGCGAGACTCCACGTCCCGGGCACTCAGGTGACTGGCGGCACTCCCGGTGCGGAAGTACTGGAAGCGCCGCTCTCCGCTCTGATCAACAGCGATGAAGTAGATACCGTTGTACCCGGAGCAAAAGACCGTAGGGGTGAGATCTACCCCTACCCCGCTGAGTGAGCGACGGAGAAACTCCCCGAAGAAGTCGTCGGCAATACGGGTAAGGTAGGCGCAACGCGAACCGAGTTTCGTGGCCATGGCGATCGTGTTGAAGGTGTCTCCACCAAAGCTTCGACGATAGGTCTCTGCGCCTGGGGGATCGGGAAAGAACTCTACCATGCACTCACCCATGGAGAGGATATCCCAGACCGTCTCCATCTCACGCTCCTTTACAGAGTTGTACCAGCCGGGCACTGGCCGACTCGATCGCCTTCCAGTCCTTCTGCTGGAGGTAAGACTTCCGGAACAGGCTCCCCCCGACATTCAGGGCAGCAGCCCCGGCCTGGAGAAAGGCGAGCGCGTTCTGTTCGTCCACCCCTCCCGAGGCCAGGGGACGCAAAAAAGGCAGGGGCTGGAGGATGGCCCGGAGCATGGCCGGTCCTCCTACCGAAGCCGGGAAGAATTTTTGTACCGCACATCCTGCCTTCCAGGCGGCCATCAACTCGCTGGGGGTCAGGCCTCCCGGCATGTAGAAGAGCTGTCGTTGCTGGAACCATTGCAGGAGTTGAGGATCGGTATGGGGAGAGACAAAGAACTCTGCGCCGGCCTGGAGTGCCGCTTCGGCCTGGTCCGGTGTGGTGATCGACCCTGCACCGATGACCGCCTGGGGCAGTTGCTTGCGTAGCCGGGAAATAGCCTCCTCGGCCTGGGGAACGGTGAAGGCGATCTCTAAGAGGACAATCCCACCCTGAAAGGCCGCCTGGGCGGCATCGATCGCCAGGGCGGCCGATTCTGCCCGCACCACTGCCACCAGTTTCTGCTCGAGAATACGTTGCAGTAAAGACATATCAGATTACCTCCTGTACACCGACCTTTTCCAGGGAAAGGCCTACCCGTTGTATGATCTCTTCCAGCTCTCTGGCCGTATAGGTATCGAGGGTCGGTCCTGGATGCCGTACCGTGGTGGTGGCGATGAGTCCGCGTCTCTGGTAGATGTACTTGCGAAAGGCCAGGCCGATCTTAGGCTGGGCCTCATAGCGGATCAGGGGCATGTAATGATCAAAGGTCTCGGCCGCTCCCAGGCGATCCCCGCTGGTAAACTTGTGAAAGATCCGGACCAGGATCTCGGGAAAGGCCAGACCGGTCATGATCCCGACCGCTCCCCGTTGCAGCTCTTCCAGGAAATACGCTCCACCCAGACCACCAAAGATTTTCATACGATCCTGCGTCAGCTCGCGGATCCTGGTCAGCTTCGGTCCTACCGGTGGATCTTCCAGCTTCAGGTAGTGCACCCCGGTAACCTCACGGTTGATGCGGGCAATGAGTTGAGGGG
>RFHZ01000575.1 GCA_003696125.1 Nitrospinota bacterium | reverse complement strand
GCAGGGGAACTCTCCTTTGGTCAGACCAAACTCCTCGAGTTTGCCCGTCTCTTGATGCTCGATCCCCACCTGCTCCTACTCGACGAACCGGTGGCCGGTGTGCATCCCCGTCTGATCACCCAACTGGAGAATGTGATTCAGGAACTGCACGGTCAAAAGACCTTCCTGATCGTCGAGCATAACGTCACCCTGATCTCCAGGCTCTGCGATCGGGTCGTGGTCTTCAACGAAGGGAGAGTCTTAACCGAGGGATCGATTCTCGCCGTGAAGAACGATCCCCGTGTCCAGGAGGCTTACTTTGGCTGAACCGCTTCTCACCGTAGACAATCTGGTGGCCGGATACGGTCGGCTGGAGATCCTGCACGGCGTCTCATTGCGTGTCGAAGCCGGCAAGATCACCGGCATCATCGGCCCCAACGGTTCCGGGAAATCGACCCTGCTCAAGACCATAGCCGGACTCCTCACCCCGCAACAGGGGCGCATCCGGTTCCAGGGTGTGGATATCACCGGTCTCACCCCGCACGAGATCCTGCGGCACGGGATCATGTTCATGCCGCAGGGACAGCGCATCTTCCCCCGCCTGACCGTCCAGGAAAACCTGCAGATGGGAGGGTACAGCCTGGCGCAGTCTGCCGAGGTAAACCAGAGGATGGGGGCGGTCTTTCGGCTCTTTCCCATCCTGCAGGAGAAGGCCCACCAGTTGGCCGGAGAGTTGAGTGGAGGACAGCAGGCCATGGTCAGCTTCGGCATGGCCATGATGAGTCGTCCCCGCCTCATCCTCCTCGATGAACCCTCGGCCGGTCTGGCCCCTCGCATCATCCAGACCGTGTTTGAGCGGATAGCCGAGTTGAATCGCGGGGAGGGGATGACCTTCCTCATCGTGGAGCAGAATATCCGCAAGATCATGGAGGTGGCGGATACGGTCTACATCCTGGATAAGGGAGAAAACGTGTTTAGCGGTAGACCGGAGGAGATGCGCAGCCGGGAAGAGCTGATGGCCCTCTACCTTCACCTCTGATTCCTGCCCAGCCATCGCTGCACCAGGGGCCAGAGTCCGCGTGGATAGTAGCGGCTGATCAGGACGAGGAGGGCACCGTAGATCACGAGCTGGCTGCCGGCGTACGTCCCCCCCAGAGAGGCCTGCAGTTGTTGAGAGAGGGGAATGAGGATAAACGCTCCCAGGATCGGTCCCCCGATCGTTCGACTCCCCCCGACAAAGGCGACCAGGGCGATACGGATGGAGAGGAGCGGGTCGAAGTAGGTATTGACCTGGATGAGGAGGAGGTTTTGGGCATGGATGACCCCGAGCATGCCGGTAAAGAAGGCGCTGAGCAGAAACGCCTTCTGCTTTACCCAGACCGCACTCACCCCCAGTGCCCGGGCCGCAACCTCATCCTCCCCGATCGCGGTCATCTGCAGTCCGAGATCACTCTTCTCGAACAGGTAGACGGCGGCAGAGATGAGGACCATCATGCCCAGGGCGAGGTAGTAGTAGGGGATCACCCCGCGAAACTCCATGAAGAAGGCGAGCTGTTCCTGCTTGAAGGGGAGATTGATCCCGGTTGCCCCTCCGGTGATATCCGGAAACTCCATGAATATGGAGCGGAGCAGCTCTTCCAGGATCAGGGTGCCGATGGTGAAGTAGACCCCGGAGAGACGAAAGCAGGTGATCCCTACGACGAAGGAGAGAAGGGCAGCCACCATTCCTCCCAGGAGCATCCCGATCCAGGGGGTGAGGTCCCAGTGCACAAAGAGGAGCGTGGAGGTATAGGCGCCAACCCCCACAAAGGCGGCATGTCCCAGGGAGAGCATCTTGCCGTACCCCCCGATGAAATTCCAGGCCTGGGCCAGGGCCGCATACCAGAGGGTCAGGAAGAGGACCTCCACATAGAAGCGGGGTAGCCCCCAGGGTAAGAGGAGGAGCAGGAGGAGTCCGACCAGGAGGGCTCCGATTTGCCAGCCCTCCTTTTTTTCTCGTAGTGGGAGACGGACGGGAGTCATCGCTACAGGAGTTCCTTTCCATAGAGACCAGAGGGACGCAGATTGAGGATGGTTAACAGGGCCAGGTAGGCCAGGATCAGGCCCCCTTCTCCCCCAAAGAACTGGTACCCGAAGGAGTAGAGCACGCCGACGAGGAGTGCTCCCAGGATCGATCCCTTCAGGCTTCCCATTCCCCCCACCACCACGCAGAGAAACGCGATGAGCAGGTAGCGCAGGCCGACCTCCGGGGAGATGGGGTGGAAGGGGGTGAGAAGGAGGCCGGCCACACCGGCCAGGGCAATCCCCAAAGCCACAGAGACGGCAAAGATCTGTTTGGAATCGACCCCCACGCTCTCGGCCAGGGAGCGATCCTGGGAAACGGCCCGGATGGCCCGCCCCACTTTGGTCCGCTGCAGGAAGAGGAACAGTCCCCAGGCGATCAGGAGGGCCATGACAAATCCCAGGACCCGGGTGAGGGGCAGGGTCAGGTTCCCCAGGTAGAGGGTGGTGTCGGCGTACACGGTCTTCAAAAAGCGTCGATCCGCGGTGAAGGCGAGAAGGAAGCCGTTATCGAGCATCAGGCTGATGCCCAGGGTCAAAAAGAGATGCACCTCATCCGGAGCGCGGATGATCGGGTCGATGAGCTGGCGGTAGAAGAGCCACCCTATCCCGAAAAGGCAGAAAAAGACCAGAGGGAGTAGCAGCAGCGGATCGAGGTGGGTCCAGCGCCACAATCCCCAGGTGAGGTACATCCCGACCATCAGAAAGGAGCCATGGGCAAAGTTGGCAAACCCGACCACCCCGTAGATCAGGGAGAGTCCCACCGAGACCAGGGCGTAGATCCCACCGATCATCAGCCCGTTGATACAGACCTGTCCCAGGATCTCCAGGCTCACTATTTGGGCTTCCTCTCTGACCAGGAGGGAACCGGGTAGATCGGCTTCCGTCGTGCCTCCTTGAGCGGATAGACGGTGCGGGGCATCATGGCTCCATCCCCCTGCCACTGGATCAAGACCGGGTAGACGTGCGAGTTCCACCCCTTCTCATCGAACTCGACTACTCCGCCGGGCATAATGGCGGCCGGGTGAGGTGGTTCCAGCCTGAGGGAGGCGATGGCGTCCCTCACCTTGCGCGGATCACGTGACGCTGCCTGCTCCAATGCCTCCTTGATCACCCACTGAATGGCGTAGGCTTCGCCGGCATGCTCGAAGATGAAGCGACCGTACTTCTCCTTGTACTCCTCGGCCACCTTGAGCACTCCCGGGTAGTTGATATCCCAGTTCCAGGAAGCCACACTCATGACCGTGGCCACCCGCCAGTCTCCGGCTTCGTAGAAGTCGGGCAGGAGATAACCAGCCCCTCCCCCCACGATGAGTGAAGTCACCCGCTGGCGTTCCATCTCTCGCAG
>RFHZ01000574.1 GCA_003696125.1 Nitrospinota bacterium | reverse complement strand
GCCTTAGGGCAACCGGTGGAGGACTATGCCACGGTGCTGGTACGCTCGGAGAGCGGGATCATAGGGACCCTGGAGTTTGGCAACCTGTTTCCCCGCGACGGGACCGATGGGGAGATCAAGGTCTCGGGCCGGGAGGCGATGCTGGTGCTCAAAGACGGGATGATCCGATGCATCACGGCCTCAGGTGAAGAGACACGCTCGGGCCAGCCCCCGGAAAACCTCTCCTATCTGGTGCTGCGGGATACGCTGGAGCGGTGGCAACGGGGAGAGCCGCCCCCGGTCAGCGTGCACGACTGCTACCGGGCGGTCCGGCTGATCGACCAGGCCTATGAACTGGCCGGCCGGCCCTACGGCTAGGGAGTTATGCGGTTTGGGGGGAGGGGGCTACTGCTCACGCTATTGTCTGAAAGATGGTGGTCTGCTATAATTACCCTGCCTGACTGCTAATCGCCAGATCCTGGAATGGCTCCGCGATCGCTTTCGTCTCCGCTTATCCCTCGAACCGACCGAGGTGCAAACGGTGGTGGTTCGGCGTCTGCTGGCTAAAACCCCTGATGGGGTAAGACAATTACAGGATCTGTACCGCGCCCATCAGGGAGCCTTGCTAGGCAATTTTCGTCTCTTCCGGGCCTGGGAGGAAAGTGACTTTATCGAGCAGTACCCCTGTCCTCCATATGCGATCAGCCTGGTGCAGGACATCATGGGAGCGATGCGTGGCACCATCGAAGAAGCTCGACGACTCAGCGGTTCGGAACGCTCCATACCGTTCTCCGCTCCGATCAGGTTCTCGTGATTTGGGAGCCGGCACAACTGGGAGAGGAAAACGGACTACCGGTGCAGCGCGTGGCCAAGGCACTCTTCCTGCTCCAGCAGTTCCGTGGGCACCCTTCCTGTACCGTAGACAACCTTGCCGCTGCCTTGTCGATCAAGTTACTGCCGACATGCATGCACTACGGAGCGGTAATGGCACAGAGCATTGCATCACCAGAAACCCTCTTCTGGCAAGCGGCAGAGTCTGGAGAGCTCAGATCGGTTCTGGAACGAGTCCTGGCGGTGGAGACAACCCTGCAGCAGAAGGTGTTCAGCATTGTTTGGCGTGCAGGGTGGAGATACTTTTGAAAGGGAGAGAAGACAAAGTGGCAAAAGTGATGAGGATTACTACCATCAGGAAAAGATTTCCAGACGAATGGGTCGCCGCCGAGGTGACCAAAGTGGACAAAGCTGATGCCCCATTAGCAGGGGTTATCATCATGCATAGCTCTGATAAAGATAAGGTTTACCAGGCTGTGAAAGCTTACCTGGCTCAACATCCAGCAGCTCGAGTCTTCCTGTTCTTCACAGGGGACCCGATCCCTGAGAGTATGGAGGTGGCACTTGCCTT
>RFHZ01000006.1 GCA_003696125.1 Nitrospinota bacterium | reverse complement strand
CCGGCCAGACCATCTTCGGCCGTAAAGACCTGGAATCCTTCGTCAGATAAGATCCCCTCCAGGGATCGAAGAATACTCACCTCGTCATCGATGACGAGGATACGGCCTTTCTGCATGCCTTCCTCCTTGTTCTGGATAGCCATTGGGGTCTGCATTTTAGGGGATAGGAAGCTCGATGACAAAAGAGGTTCCATACGGATGGTGATCCTGGACACGAATGGTACCGTTATGATCGGCAATAATCCGGTTCACAATAGCCAGGCCCAGTCCGGTCCCCCCCTTTTTGGTAGAGAAATAGGGGAGGAAGAGCTTTTCCTTATGGGCTACCGGGATCCCGGGTCCGGTGTCGTTGACCTCTATGCGTACACGGTGACACGAGAAGTCCCGCCTCGTTTTGATCTCGATCCGCCCTACCCCGCCCATCGCCTCCACCGCGTTTTCCAGCAGATTGATAAAGACGCGCTTGATCTGGTCGCGATCGACCTCGAGGGAAGGAACTTTGGGATCAAACTGGCAGACGATTTCGAGCGATTTGTGCGAGCCCCGGTAGAGGGCCACCACTTCTTCCAGCAGGTGGTGGAGGTTATTGGGGGTGGGATGCGGCTCCGGCATGCGGGCGAAGTGGGAAAACTCATCCACCAATGCCTTTAGGGCTTCTACCTGGCTGATGATCGTCTGGGTACACTCCTCAAAGATGGAGGGAAAATCAGGGGCTCCCTCGAGGTACTTCTTGCGCATACGCTGGGCCGAGAGCCGGATCGGGGTGAGCGGGTTTTTGATTTCATGGGCGATCCCTTGAGCCACTTCTCTCCAGGCCGCCAGCTTTTGTGCTTTGATCAGTTCGGTCAGATCATCAAAGACCAACACCATGCCCAGGTACTGGTGGTGGCAGTCGTGTAATAAGGTGATATTGACCATGAGGGTTAAGATCCGTCCTCCCACCAGCACCTGCACCTGCTCTTCGATCCGCTCTCGCTTCCCCTCACTCATCTTCTTGACCAGGGCACGGATGGTGTTGAGATGGGAGGGCTCGAATACCCGGCGATACGATAGCCCCCGCACCTGATCGGCCTGGAGTCCCAGGATGATTTCCGCCGATTTGTTGATGGTGGAGACCCGTCCATGCTGATCGATGGAGATGACGCCGGTGGCGATGTTTTCCAGGATGGCCTCCATATAGCTGCGCCGGCGTTCCAGCTCACGGTTGGTTTGCTTCAAGCCGGCATTGACCCGCTCCAGCTCCTGCTTACTCGCCTTTAAATCGGCTGTCATCTGGTTGAAGGAGCTGACCAGCATCCCGAGTTCATCGTCACTCTCCACCTGGAGGTGAAAGTCGAGGTGACCTTCGGCAACGGCCTTGGTCCCTTCGGCCAGCCGCTGGATAGGGGTGGTGATCCCTTTGGCCAGATAGATGCCAAACCAGGTGGCAGAGAAGACGATCAGCAGGGTCGTGGTCAGGAAGGTGATGATGTACCCGATCTTGATCGGATTGCGCAGGATCTTGAGTTGCCGGTATTCTTCAAAGACCTTGCTGATGATGTTCATCTTGCTGACCAGGCTCTGCGGGACCAGGTGACTCACCACCACGACCCCCAGGACCTCCCGGGTCTGGGGGTGCCTTACCGGTACTATGCCCCGGATGATCTCCCCCTTTCCCATCGCCCGGATGTCGGTGAACTCTTCCCCGGCTAAGGCGCGCTCGATGAGGGGGAAGAGCGCAGGAGCAAAAGCCTGGGACTGGAGGCGGGGCTGAAGGCTGGAAGCGATCACCTCCAGGGTGGGGGAGAAGACGGCGATCCCATCCAGCATGAATTCCTGGCGTTTCTGGTGCACGAGACGCTGGAGGGTCGATCTGGAACGGAAGAGCTCTTCCTGAGGGAAGCTTTGCGCCAGGTGTCTTCCCATCTGCAAGACCCGCTCCTCGGTGTTCCGGTAATAGCTCTGGGCCACCGCAAGAGATTCTTCCAGCGATTGCTCGACCCGCGAGTTAAACCAGTTGCCGATGCTGCCGGTGAGCAGACCGCTGGCGATAAAGAAGAGGAGGACGGAGGGGATCAGGGAAAAGCCGACAAAGGCGATCACCAGCTTGGTGCGAAATTTGGAACCGATGATCTTCCCTTTCCGTTCGAAATAGAGCTTGACCAGGTTGCGCATAACCAGGAAGACCACCACGATGAGCAGGATGATGTTGATGTTCACCATGGTGAACACGGCAATGTTATTGGCGACCGGTGAGGAGACGGAGAGACTCTGCAGGTAGTTTTCCAGCAGTGTAAGCAGAATGACCAGGCAGAAGGCGATAGCGATGATCCAGCGGTTGCGCTGTTTGCGCTTCTGAAGCCGTTCAGGGGATGGGGTCGTTTCTGGGGAGAAGAAGTGATGAGAAACGGTCTGTTGCGGCTGCTCTGCTCTCGACATGAGACGATTCCCTCTTTCCCAAAGCCCGTCGATCGCTATTTTTGCGAATGCAGAGCCAGGTCACTAAAGCGGAAAGGTGACGATTCGATCCAAGCGGTACTCAGGTGGCCAGGTGAGAGAAAGAACAGGAGCTGTTTCAACGGAAAGGAGAACTCTACCGTCTTTATCTCCACCTTCATCTTGACATAGTACTCGTGTCCCACCCGGAGCACATAGGAAGGAATGATCGGCTCTCCCCGGAGTTCGGTCATCCACCGTTTCGCTTCCCTCGGCTCTCTGGTGGTACGGGTGCTCGTGACCGGCCCGTTGATAGCGCTGAAATGAAACTCTTTTTTTAATGGATCGTACTTCAGAACATGCCTGATCTCCTTGGAGACCAGCTCCTTATCCAGCCAAAACCTCCTCTTCTGTTGCAGTTTCAGGTGAAAGATAAAGGTTGTCGGCACTCCACTTTCTATCGCTTCTTCTACCTCGGGGGTAAACACCCCTTTTACCCGGGAAAAGAGGAGCAAGGCACGATCATCGCTGCTGACAAAGATGTCGCTGATGGTCGGGGTATTCGAGGTGGCGGCCAGGGAGAGCATGGCACCTATCAAAATCCCTCCCAGCGCCACGATAAGCACCTTCCGTCCCATACCTTCTGTCCTCCTCTTTGGCGCGCTATATGTGGCGATGTTTCTGATAATACAGGAACCCTCTAGCGAAATCAAGTGAATTTTCCATTCAGTCGGCATGATAGGGAGCCAGGACCGGGGGGAGAAGAGCTTTGCGCTTCTGAAACCCGCACCAGATCCGGCTCTACCCTCCCAGGCAGGTGATGGCATTCTCCCCTTGCAATTTGGAGGGAGAGCAGGCAGAATAGGAAGGGGAAATGTAGGGGCAAACTGTACCGGAGGTAGAGCGGTTACCGATGATGAGGTGCTATCAGTCCTGGGGACGCTTTCCCCGTGTCTACCCGGCGGCGGTTCGACCACTTTTCTGGCGGATGGAGATCCCTCCTCTCTCCCAGGAGTCCTATCCTGTCCTCCCTTATGGCCAGGGACGCAGCTATGGGGACAGTTGTCTGAACGAAGGGGGGATACTCCTGGACACGGCAGGCTTGAATCGCTTCATCAGCTTTGACCAGACGCAGGGGATCTTACGCTGTGAGGCCGGGGTGACCCTGGCCGAGATCCTCTCCCTCATCGTTCCCCGGGGCTGGTTCCTCCCGGTCACGCCGGGCACCAAATATGTCTCGGTCGGTGGAGCCATTGCCAACGATATCCACGGGAAAAATCACCATCGTGCCGGTACCTTTGGCTGCCATGTGCGCCGGTTTGAGCTGGTGCGGTCTTCGGGAGAACGGCTCCTCTGCTCACCCGACTCCCATGCCGAGCTGTTTCGGGCCACCATTGGAGGGTTGGGCCTGACCGGGCTGATCACCTGGGCAGAGTTCCGGCTCAAGCCGATCCCCAGTCCTTTTATCACCATGCAGAGCATCCGGTTTGCCGATCTGGAGGAGTTCTTTGAGCTGTCGGCCGCTTCGGATGAAGCGTTTGAGTACACCGTGGCCTGGGTCGATGGTCTGGCCTCGGGCCGGTCTCTGGGACGGGGGATCTTCCTGCGGGGAAACCACACCGCTCCGGCACAGCACCCGCTCCCACCTGTCCCCCGCTCCCGGGTGCACACCTTCCCCTGCGATGCGCCGGGATTTCTGCTTAATAAATGGAGCATCAAGACCTTCAATACCCTCTATTATCACAGGCAGCGGGAGAAGGAGGTCCAGCGCATCGTCTATTACGATCCCTTCTTCTATCCGCTGGATGCCCTGCAGCAATGGAACCGCCTGTACGGCAAGCGCGGCTTCTTGCAGTACCAGTGTGTGGTCCCCTTTGCCGAACGCCAAAGCATCCGGCAGCTTCTCGAACGGATCGCTGCCTCCGGGCAGGCCTCCTTTTTGGCCGTACTCAAGGTCTTTGGCAGCCACCCCTCTCCCGGTATGCTCTCCTTCCCTCGACCGGGGGTGACCCTGGCCCTCGACTTTGCCTTTCAGGGGCAGAAGACCTTGCAGTTACTCGATGAACTCGATGCCATTGTTGCTGCGAGTCAGGGGGCGGTCTATCCGGCCAAGGATGCCCGCATGTCTGCGCAGAGTTTTCAGGCCTATTTCCCCCAATGGCAGGCCTTTGCCGCGTATAAGGACCCGCGGTTTTCCTCCAGTTTTTGGCGACGCGTAACCCAGAGCCGGTAGGAGAAAGGGGATGCAGAGAATCTTGATCGCAGGAGCAACCTCGATGATCGCCCAGGAGACGGCCCGGCTTTTCGCTGCCGATGGGGATCGGTTCTTTCTGGTGGGACGCCATGCAGAGAAGTTAGAGGCCGTGGCCGAAGACCTCCGTGTGCGGGGTGCGGCACAGGTCGATACCTTCTGCCTTGACCTGACCCGGCTCGATCGGCACGAAGAGTTGTGGCAGCAGGCGCTCTCCACCTTGGGCCAGGTCGATATCCTCCTCATTGCGCACGGTACCCTCCCTGATCAGCAGCGCTGCCAGCAGAGCGTTCCCGAGACCCTGCAGGCGTTAAACACCAACTTCCTGAGCGTGGTCTCTCTCTTGACCCTGGCTGCCAACTATTTTGAAGCGCGACGGGCAGGGTGTATCGCCGTGATCAGCTCGGTGGCCGGGGAACGGGGACGGCAGAGCAATTACGTCTACGGCACGGCCAAAGGGGCGGTGAGCCTCTTCCTGCAGGGCCTGCGCAATCGCCTCTTCCCGGCCGGGGTCGCGGTGCTCACCATCAAACCCGGTTTTGTCGATACCCCGATGACTGCGGCCATGGAGAAGAACCGGCTCTTCGCGTCCCCGGCAACCGTGGCCCAGGGGATATACCGGGCCATTCGACAGCGCAAGGATGTGGTCTACCTCCCCTGGTTCTGGCGCTGGATCATGCTGATCATCCGGCTGATCCCGGAACGGGTCTTTAAGCGGTTGCGGCTGTAGAGGATTCAGGCTGGGGGTTTCCGCCTGGCCTTGTGGGCCAGCAGGGCGGCTTCCACCCGATTGCGGACCTGGAGTTTCTGCAGGATAT
>RFHZ01000573.1 GCA_003696125.1 Nitrospinota bacterium | reverse complement strand
GGGGTAGTCGGCCAGAGGAGGGGGGGGAGGGGTCTTCTGCCGGCGGTATTTCCAAAACAACCAGACCATGAGAAGGCTGTGGATGCCGAAGAAGAAGGGAACAAGCAAGGTCAGGAAGTAGAGGCCAAGAACGAGGTATACCATAGAAGCACTCCTGTTGGTACATCCATTGCGTGAACGCCCCAAAGACCAACCACGACGACTCCGTTACCGATTCAGCGCATAGAACCTCCCTGTTGGCGTGTCTCCGGCCAGCACACAGTCAACAGCAGACCAGTCCAGACAGGCGGCAATGGCCCGGGCCTGCTCCAGATCTGCCGGTGACTGCACGTGGCTGATATAGATTACCCGCCTGGCTGTCGGGGGAATTTTAGCGGCATAGGTTGTGGGATGGGTCAGAACGGTTCCCACAACCTCCGGGGTGATGGGGGCATTCTCCTGGAGGCCGGTCAGTCTTTGCACCTGCTCTGGACGGTGTACCAGCGTATCGGTGAGGGGGTGTCCCAAAATCTCCACACTCACCACCATGATACAGATCTGTGACCAGGGGGGGATGACCGGTTCTGATGGACTGGGCGCCTTAAACCAGCGCTTGCGCGCCCCATCCGTCTTGAGGAGCACGATGGCGTAAGGGATTTGTTGCTGGATTTTGCGGACCGCAGCGACATCGATCCCCTTCACCATATCATCCCCCAAATCATGATGCAGGACAAGGAGACGATTCCATTGACGCGCCAGCTCTCTCAGTCTTTCCGGCCAGCGGGGAACCTCCCGGATCAGCAAGATCTGTTCTGGCAAGAGATAGGAAGGGCGATGGAAATTCGTCGTGGAGCTGAGCACCACGGTATGCCCCAAGACGGTGAGTTCATCGGCCAGTCGGTGCAGGAGCGTGGCTTTCCCTCCCGCTCCCATGATGCTGATACAGAGACCGGGCGCAAAATCCAGGAACGTCGAGAGTTGAGGAACCTTCACTACTTGCTGAGGCTTCATGGGGACTCTACACGCTTACTGCCACTCTTTATCTCCATCCAGAGGCAAATACAGCTACGTGCACTAAACTACCAGCAAGAGGGGAGGGATGTCAAGCAGAAAACCGCTATTGTCATTCGTTTCCGAATATGCTATCTTGCCTGCGGTTCTATCGATTCCATGGGAGCTACACCCTGAACAAGCAGAGGAGGGAAAACACATGGCAACCAGCACGCTGTTCGATTTGCATGGGAAGGACGCCATCGTGACCGGTGCCGGATCAGGGCTGGGAAGAGCCATTGCCGAGGGTTTGGCCGCCCATGGCGCCCGGGTGTTGGTCACTGACCTCAACGAGCAGGGTGCCAAGGAGACGGCAGACCGGATCCAGCACTCTGGTGGCACCGCCACTCCTCTCCGGGTCGATATCACCGTGGAAAGTGATGTCGAGCAGATGGTGGAACAGGCGATGGCGATGTTTGGCAAGATCGACATCGCCTTTAACGTGCCGGGGATAAACATCCGCAAACCGGTCCTGGAAATGGAGCCTGAGGAGTATCAACGGATCTTCGATGTCAACCTGCACGGCATCTTCCGCTGCGCCCGGACCGTCGGCCGGGTGATGGTGGCCCAACGCGCAGGGAGCATGGTCAATGTCAGCTCGGTCATGGGGAGTGTGGTGGTACCGAAAAACGTACCGTACTGCGTCAGCAAGGGCGGGGTGACCCAGTTGACCAGGGGACTGGCCGTGGAGTGGGCTCCCTATAACGTGCGGGTCAATGCCCTGGCCCCAGGCTATATGCGAACCCCTTTGATTCGCCAGGTGCTGGAAGACCCGTCCTGGCTGGCAGACCTGGAACGCCGGACCCCGATGGGACGGTTGGGGAATCCAGAGGAGATCATCGGGCCGGCCGTGTTTCTCGCCTCGGATGCTTCCAGCTACGTCACCGGCACCATCCTGTTTGTAGACGGCGGCTGGACGGCCTGGTAGCTAGGCGATGCGGAGCGGTTTGAGCTTCTCCAGATCAAAGACCACCCCGTGTCCCGGACGATCCGGGGCCTGCAGGCATCCCTCTACCAGGGGAAGAGGCTCACAGAGGTAATCATCAATCCGGAACAGGTGATATTCGACAAAGGAAGGACTGGGAACGGCAGCCAGCAGGTGGACGTGGATCTCATCGTAGCCATGTGAAGTCACCGGCCGGTTATAGGCCTGGGCCAGGGTGGCGACCTTCATCCATTCCGTGACCCCTCCGATGTGGATGACATCCGGCTCCGGGAAGTGAACGGCCCGGGCTTCCAGATAGCGCTGGAACTCCCACTTGCTGTACAGGCTTTCCCCCAGGGCCAGCGGGATCCGTATCGCATCGGCGATGAGGCGATGCCCGGCCACGTCGTCCGGGTGGGTTGGCTCCTCCAGCCAGTACACACCGTACTCTTCCATCGCCTTCCCTGCCTGGATGGCATGGGCAACCGACCACTGCAGGTTGGCGTCGGTCAGGAGGGGAACATCGTCACCGATGGCTTTGCGTACCGCGGCGACACGCCGGATATCCTCCCGCCAGTCAGAACGCCCCACCTTCATCTTGACGGCCCGAAATCCCCGGGCCAGGAACTGCTGCATCTCTTCCACCAGCTCTTCCGTAGAGAAGTAGAGATCGATACCTCCGGCATAGGTCATGATCGGTTTGGGTTCTCCTCCCAGGAGCCGGCAGAGACTCAGTCCGGTCTGCTTCCCTTTCAAGTCCCAGAGGGCCAGATCGCAGGCGGCCCGGGCCAGGGTAGTCACCCCGCTCCGTCCCAGGCTGTGTGCCCGCCAGTACATCTGAGACCAGAGGCTATCGATGGCCAGGGGGTCTTGATGGAGGAGGAGGGGGGCCAGGACACGATCGATCATCGCTTTGATGGCCGCAGCATCGGCGATCGACTTGGTATAGCCCAGACCACTGATCCCGGCGTCGGTGTGCAGAGAGACCAGGAGCAAATCGAAACTGGAGATGCTGGTATAGGTGGAATCGGAAAGGGTTTTGGGAAGGGGAATACGATACTGGACTGTTTCGATACCGGTGATTTTCATCGTCGCTCCCTCTACATACGATTCAGACTACGCCCTCACCTCGGAATACACTCTTCCCTGCACTCTACACGACCCGCTCTATCCCTCCTCTACCTCGACCAGGATATCTGATCCCTCCACCCGCACCGCGTACGTCTTCACCGGAACCACGGCGGGCAGGGTAAGGACCCGACCCGTCTTGACGTTGAATTTGGCACCGTGACGTGGGCACTCGATCACCTCACCTTCCAGTGTTCCCTCGGCCAGGGAAGCCTCCGCATGGGTGCAGGTATCTGCAGTGGCATAAAAGGAACCATCCACGTTATAGAGCGCTATCCGTTCTTCGTTGACGATGACCAGCTTGGTCTTCCCCGGCGGGATCTCACCCGTCTCGGCCACTTTCACAAACTTACCCATCCCACACTCTCCTCTCCGTTGTGCTCGTCAGGAGCATGCCCCCAGCCTCTACCGGGCCTCACCCTTTAAAGAGCTTCCACGTCTTCTGCAGGGCCACCACAAGGCGGTCGATCTCTTCCACAGTATTATAGAGATAAAAGCTGGCACGAGCCGTCGCCACCAGGCCGAGCTTCTTATGGAGGGGCTGGGCGCAATGATGACCCGCGCGGATGGCAATCCCTTCCTGATCCAAGACGGTGGCCACATCGTGGGGATGGATGTCGGCTAAACGGAAGGAGATCACCCCACCCCGAAAGGCGGGAGGTGGACCATAGATGGTCACCTCTGGCATGCTCTGCAG